>JABMPI010000103.1 GCA_013203755.1 Bacteroidota bacterium | reverse complement strand
TATAAAAATGGGGTGAAACTGGTTATTCAAAGTGGGAAAGATACGGGTGTTAAATATGAAGGTTCTGAAGGATGGATATCCAATAGAGAAGATCCTCAAAAATTGATGGACACCGTAATTGGACCGGATGAAATACATCTGTACGAAAGTAACGATCATTACCGTAATTTTATTGATTGTGTTTTATCGCGAAAAGAGACAGCCGCTCCTGCCGAAATTGGACACCGTTCCATAACCATGTCGCATCTGGGAAATATTGCCATGAAATTGGAGCAAGATTTAGATTGGGATCCTGCTGCTGAAAAGTTCCTCGATAATGATCGTGCCAATTCAATGTTAGCGAGAAAGATGAGAGAACCATGGGCTTCTTTGTATCGTGAGTTTGTGGTGTGATGAATTACTTTGAGGTGCGATAATTATAAATTTATTTGTAATTCAAATTTTACACATCCTCAGTTTAAAGGAATGTGGGATGATGTGAAATGGCATCAACAAATTACAAATAAAATTAAAGGATAACTCTGAAAATAGTCGCTGAAATAAATTAATTGTAAAAAGATGAAACGAGCATGTAAAATTTCTTACACACAGGAGGATTATTATAAGCGAGTTCCATATGATACCATAAAAACAAATAATTATAATCATATGAATTACATAACGAAATACTTTATTCTAATTATTTTAGTCAGTTTAATCAGCTGCAGTGCATCAACAAAAAAGGACAATAATTTACGACTTTGGTACACTCAACCAGCCACGGATTGGATGACAGAAGCCCTTCCAATAGGAAATGGTTACATGGGAGCCATGTTTTTTGGTGGAGTGGAAAAGGAGCAAATTCAATTTGCTGAAGGTTCACTGTGGAGTGGTGGTCCCGGTTCAAATCCGGAATATAATTTTGGAATACGGGAAGGCGCCTGGAAAAATTTATCCGAAGTGAGACAATTGCTTGATGCCGGGAAGATGGAGGAAGCGCACCGTTTGGCAGATCAGGAATTGAAAGGAGAAATTCATAAAAAAAAGGGTGGAGCGCAATTTGGAGATTATGGCGCTCAGCAAGCCATGGGCGATCTTTTTATTTCTGTAGATCACGTTGGAAAACCAGAAAATTATAAGAGGGAACTTGACCTGACAAATTCCGAAGGGCGGGTATCCTACGAAATAAATGGAGAACAATTTAGTAGAACTTATTTTGGAAGTTACCCCGGGAAAGTACTTGTCTATCGATTCGAAAGCAGCACTAAAACTAATTATGAAATTCAATATACATCACCTCATAAAAATAATAAGGTATCGTTTTCGAATTCCGTTTATTCATATCAGGGTGAAGTTGAAGACAATGGAATGCAGTTTGAAACCTGTTTAAAAATTAGCTCGGATGGAGCGGTAACTTTTAAAGATAAGAAATTACAAATTACGGATGCTAAATATTGTACGGTTTATCATGTGGCGACAACCGATTATACATTGGAATATCCTAAATATAAGGGCTTCGATTTTATTGCCGATAATGCAAAGTCATTGGCAAAATTGGAAGGGCTGACTTTTGAACAAGTACGCGATAACCACAGACAAGATTACCAAAACCTCTATTCACGAGTGGAGTTAAATTTGGGTGATAATTGCCGTGATTCAATACCCACTAATAAACGTTTGGTGGAATATGCCGAAGGTGCTGTTGACCCCGGTTTGGAACAACTTTATTTTCAATACAGTCGGTATTTAATGATTTCGGCATCGCGGCCGGGAACAATGCCATTACATTTACAGGGGAAATGGAACAACAGTACCAATCCGCCATGGGCAGCAGATTATCACATGAATATTAATCAGCAAATGTTGTATTGGCCGGCCGAAATTACAAATCTCGATGAATGCCATTTACCTCTTTTCGATTATATGGAAAGTTTGGTTGAACCTGGTAAAGTTTCGGCAAAAGAATTTTTTAATACGCGGGGCTGGGTTGTAAATACAATGAACAATGCTTTTGGTTATACATCTCCGGGATGGGGTTTGCCCTGGGGTTTTTTCCCCGGAGGAGCGGCCTGGTTGTGCCAACACGCCTGGGAGCATTACGATTTTACACGCGATGAAATATACCTTAAAAAAACCGCTTATCCGCTAATGAAGGAGGCAGCTCTTTTTTGGATCGACTATTTAACCGAAGATGAAAATGGTTTTCTTGTTTCATCGCCTTCCTATTCGCCCGAACACGGTGGAATTTCGCGTGGGGTTTCTATGGATCATCAAATGGCATGGGATTTACTAAATAATTGTATTCAGGCTAGCGAGGTACTTCAGGTTGACGAGGAGTTTAAACTGGAAGCAACCGCCATTCGCGATAAAATATATCCACCAACCGTAGGAAACTGGGGGCAGTTGCAAGAGTGGAAAGAAGATGTGGACGACCCGAATGACAAACACCGACATGTTTCGCATTTGTACGCTTTGCACCCCGGAAAACAGATTACAACTGAAACTACACCGGAATTGGCAGAAGCCACAAAAGTGAGTTTGAATGGCCGCGGTGATGATGGAACCGGTTGGTCGCTGGCATGGAAAGTAAACTTTTGGGCACGTTTGAAAGATGGCGACCGGGCTTATAAAATTTTTAAAAGGTTGTTGCGACCAACAGGTGTAAAAGGTACAAATATGGCAAATGGAGGTGGCAGTTATTCCAATTTGTTGTGTGCCCACCCACCATTTCAGCTAGATGGAAATATGGGCGGTTGTGCCGGAGTTGCGGAATTGTTATTACAATCGCACACCGGAACAGTTGAATTGTTGCCAGCTTTGCCGACTGATTGGAAAACCGGAAGTGTAAAAGGATTAAAAGCACGTGGCGGATTTGAAGTTTACATGGAATGGAAAGAGGGAAAACTAATTGAAGCTGAAATTAAGGGGAAGTCGGGTAGTGCCGGAACCTTTAAATATGCCGGTGAATCGAAAGAGTTTCAAATTCCTGAAAATGGAGTTTTTAAAATAACACGATAAAAAAAGCAGATTGTAAACCTATAAAATTCTATTAAAATGAAGCAGAGCACCCTACTATTTCTGTTACTGATAATTCTTATTAGTTCGTGCAATAAACCACAACCTTCAGTTGAAAAGCTGTGGTATGAAAGACCGGCTAAAGATTGGTTTGAGGCTCTCCCTCTCGGAAACGGCCGATTGGGTGCTATGGTTTTTGGTGATGTATACGAAGAACACCTTCAATTAAATGAAGAGAGTTTATGGGCAGGCTGTCCTGAAGATCCTTATCCTGAAAACGTTCGGGAACATTATACTCGTTTTCAGGAATTAAATTTGGAAGGAAAATATAACGAGGCACTTCGCTACGGGATGGAAAATCTGGCAGTGAGGCCTTCTTCAATTCGTTCTTATGAACCACTTGGAGATGTTTATTTGAATTTTGAACATCAGAAAGCGGAGAATTATAAACGAAGCTTAGACTTAAGTACTGGAATTACAACGATTGAATACACGGTAGACAATAAGCGATTTAAAAGAGAGTCCTTTATTTCCACTAAATATAACGCCATTTTTTATCGTTTTGAAAGTCTGGACGATGAAGAAACCAACTGTACTGTTCGATTTGATCGATTCAAGGATATTCAACAGACCATTGAAGGGAATAGAATTGTTGTTACGGGACAAATTTTTGATGATCCTGAAGGATACGATGACAATAAAGATGGATCGGGAAAAGGAGGGTATCACATGAAATTTGCAACTTTGGTTGACGTCAATATTGAAAATGGTGAGATTAGTTCAAAAGACAACTCTATTACAGTTCTGCAGTCGAATGCATTTACCGTGGTGGTAAGTGCTGCCACAGATTATAATTTAGAAAAACTCAATTTCGACAGAACTATTGATGCACAAAAAAATGCAGAAGATATTTTGGAAAATGCACTGGACATATCGTACAATGAAGCGAAAAAGGAGCATGTTCAAACCCATTCTTCCATTTATAACAGAGTGAAATTAGACATCTCCGGAATGACGAATGATACTATTCCCACTGACAAACGTATGAAAGCTCAAAAGGAAGGTGCCAATGATCCATATCTGGCCCAACTGATTTTTCAATATGGACGATATTTGCTGATGGGTAGTAGTGGGGGCAATGCAATGTTGCCTGCGAATTTGCAAGGGATTTGGAATCAGGATCAGTGGGCTGCCTGGGAGTCTGACTTTCATTTGAATATTAATCTGCAGATGAATTACTGGCCAGCAGACGTGTGCAACCTTTCAGAAACTTTTGATCCATTATCCAACTACATGTTGAAATTGGCAAAAAATGGGGAAACTACAGCAGAGAAATTTCTTGGATCAGATGGCTGGATGGCGCATCATGTGACCAATCCATTTGGACGGACTACTCCTTCAGGTTCAAATTTAAATTCCCAGGTAACTAACGGGTATTGTTTTCCATTGGCGGGTGCATGGATGTCATTATCGCTTTGGCGACATTATACATTTACGAACGACATTAAATATCTACAAGAAACTGCCTATCCAGTAGTGAAAGGTGCAGCCTTGTTTGTTCTCGATTTCCTAAAAGAAGATGGCAATGGGAATTTGGTTACTGCGCCTTCCTATTCTCCCGAAAATACGTACATCGATCAGGCTACTAATAGTAAATTACGAAATACGGTTGCAGCATCTATCGACATTCAGATTATCAGAGATATTTTTAGTGCTTGTCTGGAGTCCGAAAAAATATTAGGAAAGACCGAATTAACAGATGAAATAAACAAAGCTTTGCCAAAACTTCCGCCAACAAAAATTGGTAAAGATGGTACAGTTCAAGAATGGATTGAAGATTACGATGAAGGAGAACCCGGGCATAGGCATGTGTCGCATCTGTTTGCGCTTCATCCATCAAGCCAGATAACTCAGCAAACACCGGAATTATTTAAGGCAGCAGAAAAAACTCTTGCAAAACGTCTCGCTTCAGGAGGAGGACAAACAGGTTGGAGTCGGGCATGGATGGTTAATTTTTATGCTCGCCTGCTTAATGGAGATGAGAGTAATAAACACATTAACAGTTTACTTCGCTCACAAATAACTAATAATTTATTCGATTTGCATCCACCTCATATTTTTCAAATAGATGGTAATTTGGGAGTAACAGCAGGAATTGCTGAAATGCTTTTACAGTCGCATGAGCAAGGAACAATTCATTTGTTGCCAGCTTTGCCGTCTGATTGGAAAACCGGAAGTGTAAAAGGATTAAAAGCTCGTGGCGGATTTGAAGTGTACATGGAATGGAAAGAGGGAAAACTAATTGAAGCTGAAATTAAGGGGAAGT
>JABMPI010000012.1 GCA_013203755.1 Bacteroidota bacterium | reverse complement strand
GTACTATCTGCCCAATTTTTTATATTGCGTGTTACCCAACGTAATTCTCTTTTCATTTCTTTTTTAAACTTTCTCCAACTATATATTTGTATTCCCTGGTAAAATCCATTGTAAATTTAAATATTTCAAGCAATAAATAGTAGTAAGCCTTGTAAACGGGCAAATCATAATGTAATCTCATAAAAAAATCCGATCCCTTAGGGGGAAATATAAAATAATAAAATAGTAAAATTGTCAAATAGGCTAAAAATTCTTGAGACAACGGACACTACGCCCCCTCTGCTTACTGTCGCTGGCCGTGTTTATGTAACCGTAATTATAGTTCACGTAGCGGTGCCAAGCAGTTCCTGATGAGCTCTCCGAGCCCCACCAGTTACCTTGGAGTCCAATGTAGTTGAATGCCCCATTGAACCTACGTAAGCCGCCCGGAAGACCTGAGAAACCATAATTGTCAGTTCCCCAGTCACTATTAGCTGCCTCCCATCGGGGATGTTGCGTTGTATTGCAACCACCACCCAAAGGTGAATTCACCTGCCTGCACGATTTTAGCTCATTGCCGTGTGGTGAGCTTGTACCGCCAATAAAGTCGGTCAATGCTATCCATTCATCATTGGTTGGTACGTGCCATCCTGTTGGGCAAAGACCGTTGGCATCAACAGTAGCAAACCAGTTATACAAAGCACCATACGGGCCTTGCCAGCTATAATCATTGTCATACCAGACATACGCTCCTGTTAAGAGATTATTCCAGGCACTGCTGCCTGTAACATTTTGTATGGCGCTGCCATTGTTGTAAGTGGTGGTTTTCAGGTTTTCTTTCATCCAGCATTGATTTCCTATTAGCACAGTATTGTATTGATTGCCATCAATATCAGTTACTGCGCTTGACCCGGGACAGGGAGTCCATCCATCAAACTGAAAGGTGTAAATTTGGTTGCCTACTGGAGAATCAATTATTCCCGTTACTTCAACATCTGTATAGGCAGTATACTTCAATTCATCTCCAAGACTAAATCCAAAATTATTAATGGCATGATGAGACTTAAAATCGCTAACATCCCCCTTATTCCCAGTGTAAATTATTTTGCTTTTTTCTCCAAAAGTTGTATTACTATTTGAATTCAACATTTTTATTGTTTCGCTTGTTTGCTTTCCACTTACAGTAAGTAAATAATACTTTTCATTACCCGAATAAAAAGAAAAGGTATGATTGCCCCGATTTAAGCTGTTTTCATAATGTGCCAGTTCCTTCCCTAAAATGTCCTGAACAGTGATTTTAATATCATCCTTTTCAGGTATAAACAAATTAACTTCTGTTTTTCCCTTGAAAGGGTTTGGATAATTCTGTGAAACAGTAAATTTGTTATTGTTAATGGTTTTGTTATCCCCGATACCTGTTACATAATCCAACACCAATACAGTATCGGGCGCATAAAGTGTTGTATCTCCGCCCTGTGTGAGGTTTTCGATTAAGATACTGTCCAACGGAACGTATTGCTCGTTGTTCTCTGCCGTAAAGGTCAATTCCATTGAGGATTCTTGACTAAAGGAAATTAGGACAAGTCCCAATGCTAGAATTGAAAGAAAGATTTTTGTGTTCATATTGTATCGTTTTTGTTTAACGTACCAAATGTTGGGTAACGTTTTGAATATGGTGCGTGCCGCATTTTATTCAATAATTTTCTTTGGTTTATTTATTTTCAATTTTACTAATTATTTTTCTAAGTAATATAAACCGCGGCATGCACTTCTTTATTTGTTACCCAACCTAATTTTTCTAATTTCATTATGACCTTTCTATTTATTACTAAATCTAAATTTGGATACTATTAATAAGTCAATTTGTTAAAGTGTCCTAATCCCGGAGGCAACGGACCCTAAAGCCATCCCGCTTCGGGTAGGTGTAAATGTATACGAAGTTTAGGTTGTTACTCAGGTATCGACCCCAGGCGAAGCTTGGTGAATTCTCTGTTGAAGACCACCAACCTGTGTAGATTCCAATATCCCAGAAAGTTCCATTAAAGTCACGAGTACCGCCAGCTAGGCCTGAAAATCCGTAATCGTCTGTTCCATAATTTACATATGCTTCGCTCCACCGTGGGTGCTCGCTAGTATTGCAACCACCTCCTAATGGTGAGTTTACCTGTCTACACGATTTTAATTCGTTTCCAAGACCAAAGTGACCTATATAATTTATCAACTCTGTCCATTCGTCATCTGATGGAATATGCCATCCGTCGGGGCATAGGCCGTTTGCATCGACCATTGCATACCAATTATATAATGCACCAAAGCTTTCTTTCCAACTATTGTTGTTACTATACCATACATAAGCACCAGATGAAAGATTTGACCATGTACTTGCATTTGTAACATTAGGGATTGATGTACCATTGTTGTAAGTCGTTGTTTTCAGATTTTCTTTCATCCAGCACTGTGAGCCTATTTGCACTGTATTGTATACATTTCCATCAATGTCGGTTATTGTTGGGGTGCCTGGGCAGGGATCGCCTGTATAGTGAAAGGAATAGGTATGGGCATCTGTTGGAGTGCTGGTTATAACCCTCTCACCTAGATTTGTAAATGAAGTAAATTTGAGATGGTCGCCGTGGTCATATACAAAATTATATAAGTTCATTTCTGATTTGTATTCATTTAAAACAGCATGTTGTCCGTTGTATTCCAGCTTGAAGCTCCCTGAACCATAAGCATAGTTTGGGGAATTGAACATTTTCACCGTCTGTCTTTGATGAAATGCCTTTACAGTTAAAAAATAGAAACTTTCCCTACCTGGGTAAAACGTGAAGGAATGATTGCCCTGTTTCAACTGAAATTCTTTGTTAAGCAACTCCCTACCGATAACGTCGCTGATAATTACCAGGACACCTTTTTTTTCAGGCAAATAGAGGCCTATTGTCGTTTTGTTTTCTATTGGATTGGGGTAGTTTTGGGAAAGTGAAAAACCATTGCTACCTTTACTGCTGATTTCTTGCATTCCAGTAATATAGTCCAACACCAACGTGGTGTCGGGTGCATAAAGGGTGGTGTCTCCACCCTGAGTCAAGTTTTCGATCAGGATGCTATTCAATGGGACATGCTGATTGTTGCTGTCAGCGGTAAAGGTCAAGGTCATTGAGGCTTTCTGAGCATAAGCCCCCATAATCATTGCGATCAATATAACTGTAAATAAAATTCTCATTTTCATACTTTTTGGATTGTTGTTGTTCATTATGTTGGGT
>JABMPI010000102.1 GCA_013203755.1 Bacteroidota bacterium | reverse complement strand
TTGTTGTTGTTGTTGTTGTTGTTCCCGGGCAGGAAAACCAAGTGTTGGCTATTTTTGAAAGAATTGAAAAGAGTGGAACGAATGGAAATGAATGAAAAAATTGGAAACTGTTGTGTGTGAGTTCCGAAGCTTCTCGATTTTTGGTTCCTACAAAAATTGAGGTGCTGCAGGAACTATGGCATCTTTTTTATTTTGATTGTAACGACACAAAAAAAACCGGTTTTTAGCCGGGTGTATCTTTATAGAAAGTTTTAGAATGGCATGTCTCTTGGAAGATCTGCGTTATCCATTTGCATTTCAGCTTTTAATGCTTGTGTTTCAGTATCCGTTTTAGGATCTGTGAAGTTTTGCATTGCTTCAACTCTTTTAGCATCTTCTAATTTTTGTGCTATTTCAGCTTTTGAAGGTCTGCCTCTTTTTTTCTTTTGTGTTACGGTAGCTGCAGGTTTTTCTTCTGCCTGAACTATTTCTTCTTCGTAAGCTGAGTGATAAACTGTGTGAGTGTTACCATAATCATCCTCTTTTCTCATTTCCGAAACTTCGAAGGAAACGTATTCTTTTCCTTTGTAGGTATGCACAAACTGCATCATCTCTTCTACTGACAGAACCATTTTTACGATTGGTAATTTTACTCCTGAGTTGGTTACTACTGCTTGACCTTTCCCGATGTACTTTTTTGTGTAAACTTTCATGATATTATTTTTTATAGTTAAAATTTCATGCTTCCTCTATGCCGAAAAATCAGGGCAACCAAAAGGAAATTGGAATACCGTTAAAAATTTTAGCATAAAATTCAGGCTATGCCGAGAAAACTTTTGGTTGGTGCAACGCACCCAGAATGTGTGACTTCCCACTAACGGATCTTTCACACAGATTTTTTTGTCATTTCTTAGCATGCGAATTCTTCACGGAGGGAAATAATATCCTTGATGTTTACAGGAAATCGGGAAAGGTGTAGTAGTAATTCATATTAAGCAGGGGTAAAATCATTCGTAAAATCTGGCTCAATAGATTGTTGCTGTTTGTTCCTGTAAATGTTTTTACCTTGGTTGGAGCTTTAGAAATGAGAAAAAGATTACGTACTCGCATTGCTTATTCATTTTGCTGAATCGGGTCATGCAGGAACGGGGTTACGTTACCAGGAGAAAGCAGATCAAAAAAGCGGATTGCACATTAGCAGCTAAATTTTAGAGTTGAAGCACAGGATTTCACTGATTATGGATCACTAAGCATTCCTTATTTCAGAAATGCGGAAACCGCAGAATTCCGGACATGACTATTTTTCTTTTTTACACCAGGCACCGGGTTTTACCGGGAGTTACATTTTTCCCCGGGCTGATTGGCAAAATCAGACCTTATTATATTTTGAGTAAAGTATTTTGAATCCGTCAAATAAAAAGAGTTTGAATTCCTGCGAAGTTTAGGTCGGCTGGCGGAGGTTCCTGAACTGTCCAATTCAATTTCGCATTAATTACGCTGCGGATGCGAGTAATTATTACGTTAAGAATTGAATTGGCGCCGTGCTTTTTGCCCACTTTTTGCCGCGTAGGAAAAAGTGTTTCGCAAACTATTTTGGGATTCTAGCGCAAAAAAGTGTAAGTTACTGTTAATCTACTCTTTAAGAAGGAAATTTTAAAAAACCACGTTTTTTAATGCGAAAGTACCCAAGCCCGCCCCATCAAGAATCGCACGATTTTTCGCTTTTTTGCATGAAATATGACAGAAAGAATAGTGTAATTATAAAATCGCATGAATAAAAGCATGATGTTAAATGCAATTATACTCTAATCGAGTGTTCAGCGCTGCAGAACTTTCGATGCCATTAGTCTTTGTCTGTTAAGTTTCCAGTGAAGCAGATGTCTTGGCAGTCCTGCTGGTTAGCCATAATTATTAAGTTCTGGTAACCTTTCGGATAGAATAATTTATATTTATTATGAAGTTGAAGAATCAATTCCTGTTGTGATAAGGTAGAAATACTATGCGTATTTTGAGATAGTTACTTCAGGTTAAAACACGACTCAAATATGTATTTTTATGAAAGAGATTATTTTGAAATTAATGTGAGAGACTACAATTTATATCAACCAGTCCTTTGAAATATGCATTTTTGGGAATTGGGACAGTACGCTTCAAAGTGATAAAAAGCAGGATTCCTAAATAGAGACGTTTAATAATAAACCAATTAGATTTTACACTTTGGTATTTTACTTTGTTAATTGTCGATTGAGTGGAACTTATTTTTCAAAGCAGTAGCTTCGCTTCTCGGTTTTTGTATATATTCTCTCTTTTATCTTCTCTGTGAAAAAACAAAACCACTGAAAATCAGTGGTTTATGCTATTGAATGTTGACCGGCCAGGGCTCGATCCTGGACTCTTCTGTTCCAAAAACAGACGTGTTGCCAATTTCTC
>JABMPI010000101.1 GCA_013203755.1 Bacteroidota bacterium | reverse complement strand
TTTCCAGATTATTCAGCAAATAAATAAAATGCACCGCGCCGACCGAATAGAATTGCGTAATCAACTATTCGAAAGAGCAGCACTTCTGGAAGAAAAAAAGAGCGGAGACCAAATTGTTCGATGGTTGCAAAACTGTTTTCAAATTATCGACAAGTACAGTTTCCGGTTTAACAACGTCTATTTTAGTCCGGGCAGAGAAATAAAAGAGACCATTGCCAAACTTTTACACCATGCTGAATCATCGGTTGACTTGTGTGTTTTTACAATTACCGACCACGAACTTGCCAGCCAAATTATAGCCTGCCACCGTAGAAAACTTAAAGTTAGAATTATAACCGACGACGAAAAAGTAAATGACAACGGCTCTGAAATCTATAAATTAAAACGAGCTGGCATTCCCATAAAAATCGATCACTCGCATTATCACATGCACAATAAATTTGGGATTATCGACAATAGAATCGCAATAACCGGAAGTTTTAACTGGACGTACACTGCCACAAAACACAATCAGGAAAATTTATTGGCTACTACAAAATTCGAAATTGTAAAACAATACAAAGATGAATTTGAACGACTTTGGGATGAGATGTTTGAGTTTTAATGATTTGACGTCAATAAAAATCCGTGCTTTTCGGAATAATATATCAATCCTAGAATAACGTTCTCCTTCCGTTTTTGGGTGTGAGCAGCATCGTTTCCTTGGTAGATGTATTCAATATTTTCAAGATATTTATGGGCTAGTTCGCACAATAATTTAGGTGAATATTTTTTCGATTCTTCAAATCCACAGGCTTCCATTATTCGTTTATCCAGATGATTATTAAAATCCTCTTTCCCCGTAAAATCTGTTCGATGTGTAATTACATCATCACAAACGCCATCTATTAAATGCGAACAACCTCTACAAATTTCATCTGAAGCAACAATCAAATTAAATTCAAGCTTAGAATTTATTCTGATTTCCTCTGCAATCGTATGGTAGCAATTACCATGCGGATGCGGCGATATTTCTTTACCACTTCCAAAATCACGAACAATATCGAAAAAATGATGGATTCTTAGTCTCATACTTTAGGTATAAATTCATTTCTGGGAATTTCCAAAATCTCCAAATCACGAATATTTGAACCGTCAATTACAAATCGCAGTGCTGTACAAACTTTATGAAATCCACTATTTCCGGCCGCTCCTGGGTTCATGTGCAAAAAATCAAGCTTTTTGTCGTATATCACTTTTAAAATATGCGAATGCCCGCTAATAAAAAGGTCGGGAGATTTTGAATAAATATCAGGTTTTACGTAACGTTCGTACCTGCCAGGATAACCACCGATGTGAGTTATCCAAACATCAACTTCCTCGCATTTAAAACGGTTATGTAACGGGTGCGCTGCCCGCACATCGTGCCCGTCAATATTCCCATAAACCGCTTTTAATGTTTTAAAGGCTGCCAATTTATCTGCTGTCTCAATGTTACCAAAATCCCCGGCATGCCATATTTCATCAACTTTTTCAAAAAAAGAAAATACGCGTTCATTTATAAAACCGTGTGTATCCGATAAAAGTCCGATCCGTTTCATTAAAAATTATTTCGCTTATTGCGGTAAATTAAACTAAATTTGTTTTTCACCCCCACTTATTATTTAAAAATTCAAAAGTAAAACTAAAATTATGATTTCAATAGTTGCAAAATTTATAGTTAACGAAGGAGAAGAATCAAATTTCTTAACAAAAATTGATGGATTGATAAAAGCATCGCAAGCAGAGGAAGGTTGTATTGAATACCTTCTGCACAAAGATTCTCAAAAACCCCTAACCTATTGTTTAATAGAAAAATGGAAAGATCAGGAAGCAGTTGACATCCACAACAACACACCCCATTTTACTACTACCGTTCCAACACTGGTAGAACTGGCAAAAATTGAAGTTGATGTATACACAGCACTTTAAGTAATACGATCTAAAAAACGTTTTTAGTTTTCGGACTGTAACAATCAAAAAATTTCAAAATGAAACGAGTAATAATTGTGAGACACGGAAAAGCAGTTCCTTATGGTTACGATGATGATTTTACACGAGACCTGCGCGACCGGGGAAAAAGTGATGCGAAACTGATTAGTACCGTGCTAAATAAAAGCAACATTCTCCCAGACGCAATGATTTCGAGCCCGGCAAAACGAGCCCTAAAAACCGCACGTATTTTTGCCGAAATACTTGATTTCAAGAAAAAGAATATCACTGAAATTCAAGCTATTTACGAAGGTTTAACAACTTCCGAATTTTTAGAATTGATTCAGGAATTGCCGGACAACATTGAAACCGTTTTCTTTTTTGGACACAATCCCGGGTTTTATTATTTCGTAAATAATTTATTGAAACACTTTGAAAACGACATGCCAACTTGCTCTACTGTAGGAATTGAGTTTAATGTTGATTCGTGGGACCAGGTGGAAGCCCGATCGGGCGATTTGGCTTTTCATTATGTTCCTAAAATGTTTAATTAGATTTATAGTAAAGATTTTAATGATCTAAAGAATATTCAGAACATCTATTATTTGATTTGTAACATTGAATATTTTATCTTCGAACACTTTAAATTCGTTTGAAGACGGACAGACGTTAAACATTAAACTGAACAGTGCAACTATTTTATATTCCAAATATTTCTGGCAACGAGGTAATTCTGAATGAAACTGAGTCGAAACACGCCATTCGGGTTTTGCGATTGACAGTAGGAAATCAAGTACAATTAATTGATGGCGAGGGTGGTTTTTATGAAGCTGAAATATCGGATGCACATCACAAAAGATGTAAACTTTTAATCACCAATTCCATTCAGGAATTTGAGAAAAAAAATTTCAAATTGCACATTGCCATTGCACCAACAAAAAACATAGACCGATTTGAGTGGTTTTTGGAGAAATGTACAGAAATTGGCATCGATGAAATTACGCCACTTTTATCTGAACACTCTGAAAGGAAAGTAATTAAATCGGAACGTCTGGAAAAAATATTGGTTGCAGCAATGAAACAATCCTTAAAAGCATATCTTCCAAAATTAAATTCTATTACAAATTTTAATTCTATTATTTCCAATTCAGAATACAAAAACAAATACATTGCACATTGCAACGATGGAGATAAAGTTCATTTAAAAAACTGCATTCAAAAAAATGAAGACACTTTAATTTTAGTTGGTCCGGAAGGTGATTTTAGTCCTGAAGAAGTGGAGCTAGCAAAAGAAAATGGTTTTAAAGAGATTTCATTAGGAACGGCACGACTGCGAACCGAAACGGCAGGAGTAGTTGCCTGCCACATTGCAAATTTGATAAACGATTAGTTTTTACTTCTCGTCAGGTAGTTGTATTTTTCGAAAAATTTAAAACATGCGAATTCAAATCATCATTATATTTCTACTTATTAGTTTGGCTGGTATTTCTCAAAGTGCCGGAGTAAAACTTGCACTATTAAAATACAACGGTGGTGGCGATTGGTATTCCGACCCAACTGCATTACCCAACCTCATAAAATATTGTAATCAGAATATAAAAACCAATATTTATCCCGAACCATCGACAATTGAAATTGGAAGTCCTGAAATATTCAATTTCCCATTTACGCATTTAACCGGTCACGGAAATATCATTCTTTCGGAAAGCGAGTCGATGAACCTGCGTATTTATCTCGAAGGCGGTGGTTTTTTACATGCCGACGACAATTACGGTTTAGATGAATATTTCAGACGCGAAATGAAAAAAGTGTTTCCAAACAAAGAGTTTGTTGAACTTCCACCTTCCCACTCTATCTTTCATCAGAAATACGATTTTAACGAAGGAGTGCCAAAAATTCATGAACATGACCTGAAACCACCGCAAGCTTTTGGACTGTTTATTGAAGAACGGTTGGTTTGTTTATACACCTACGAGGCCGATTTAGGCGATGGTTGGGAAGACGCCGAAGTTCACAACGACTCTGCTGAATTGCGCGAAAAAGCTTTAAAAATGGGAGCAAATATTATTGCTTTTGTTTTTGGGCAGTAATACGGAAAGGCAAGATTGCAGAAATGCATTAATTCAATCAATAATTATTCTTATGAAAGTAGTCGCATTTAACGGAAGTCCACGAAGAGAGGGAAATACCAAAATATTAATTGACACTGTTTTTTCTGTGCTTGAAAAAGAGGGAATTGAAACGGAAATGATTCAATTAGGCAACAAGTTGATTCATGGTTGTACCGCTTGCGGAAAGTGCAAAGAAATTCAGAATGGAAAGTGCCACATTAAAAACGACCATTTGAATTATTGTATTGAAAAAATGATTGAAGCCGATGGAATTATTATTGGCTCTCCCGTTTATTTTGCCGACGTTACAACCGAAGTTAAAGCATTGATTGATGTTGCAGGTTATGTTACCCGTGCCAATGGTTTTACACTTAAACGCAAAATTGGAGCAGCCGTAATTGCAGTTCGTCGGGGCGGTGCATTGCATACTTACGAATCGTTAAATAACTTTTTCCTTATCAACCAAATGATAGTTCCGGGTTCAACGTATTGGAATTTTGCATTTGGGAGAAACCCAGGCGAAGTTTTAGATGATGAAGAGGGAATGCAAACGATGCATGCGCTGGCCGAAAACATGGCTTGGTTGCTAAAAAAGATAAATGGATAATTATTTAGATTGCTGTTCTTAAAAGTGCACATAATATCTACAGCAGATTGCTCCATCTGGCCGATTGGGGAAAAGAAATACAACATTAAATTATAATGGGGTATCCGATCAACACCCGTTACGTACTACTTGGTGCAGAGTACCTAAACATTTGTAGCAAATCCATGAATTCTTATTGAAGGTGCAGCACACCGTAACAAAAAAAACAAAATATGTTGCGATGCGCTGCACCTTTTGGTCTGTTTATGCATATTTGGCTACAAATATTTTGCAGCTCTGCTGCTAATTCAATTTATATTTTAAATAAATTAATCACGGGCAATGATCGGATACCCCATTTAAATTATTTCCATTATTTAATTCAACTGCTGTTTCAAATTCCGCTTATATAATAAGTCGTGCTGAATTAATTAATCCTAATTAATTAATTCAGCACGACACTTTACTTTCAATGTTTTACAACTACTATTAGTTACAGAAATACAAAAGAAAAAATGGGAACAATTAGTTTCTTGTTCTTCCGTCCTCATTAATCTTTTGGAAAAGAGTTTCCAGCTCTTTTAGTTTTTCAGGATTTTCTGCTGCAATGTTATTGGTTTCGCCAATATCATCTTTCAAATTATACAATTGAGGTTTTGTGTCCGTTCCCATTTCGGTATTGGTACTTTTATTCATTTTAGGGCGATCATTTGGAACAATATACTTCCAATCATCTTTAATTAATGCCATGGTAGAATTTCCATGATGTACAAAATGGCTACGATTCTCATTGGACTTACCCAACAACTCATCCAACATTTCAAAACTATCAATTGCATCTTTATCTTCCAGATTCAGATTCAGCATTTTTGCAAACGACGCCATAAAATCTACTTGAGAAACCAAGGCATCCGACTTTCCATATTTAATTCTACCGGGCCAGCTAACAATAAACGGCACCTGTGTACCCGCATTAAAAGCACTGTATTTTCCACCTCGAAGTGGTCCACCTGCTTTGTGTTCACCTAATAATTCAACTGCCTGGTCCTGATAACCATCGTCGATAACCGGACCATTGTCGCTGGTAAATATTACAATTGTATTTTCGGTTAATCCCAATTCCTGAAGTTTATTCATTATTTCTCCAGTTGCCCAATCTACTTCCAGAATAGCATCGCCGCGTGGCCCCATTCCACTTTTACCCACAAATCTTGGATGCGGAACACGTGGAACATGAATGTCGTGTGTTGAATAATACAAGAAAAATGGTTTGTCTTTTTTATCCTCAATAAATTCAAGAGCTTTCCCCGTAATCGCATCTGCCATATATTCATCTACCCAACGGGCAGAATTTCCACCGGTCATAAATCCAATACGACTGATTCCATTAATTATAGTATTGTTATGTCCGTTACTGTAATTCATTTTCAGTAACTCCGGATTTTCTTTCCCGGTTGGTTCATCACCAACTTTTCCGTTAAAACTTACTGTAATCGGATCTGCCGGATCGAGACCTAAAACTCGTCCATTTTCGGTATAAACACACGGAACTCTGTCACCTGTTGCAGGAATCAAAAATGAATAATCAAATCCAATATCTTGAGGTCCGGGAGATATTAGTCCGTTCCAGTCGGGTCCGCCTTTTGGTCCAAGCCCCAAATGCCATTTGCCAACAACCCCGGTTTCGTAACCTGCCTCATCAAATAAATCGGCAAGCGTTCGGGTTTCCGGGTTTATAATCATGGCCGCATCTCCGCGAGCAATTCCTGTTCCTTTTTGACGAAATGCATAACCACCTGTTAACATCGAAAACCGGGAAGGAGTACATGATGCAGACGAGCAGTGGCCATTGGTAAACAACATTCCGGTTGATGCCAAATTATCTATATTTGGTGTACTAATCGTATTAGAACCATAACAACTTACATCTCCATAACCAAGGTCATCGATATATATTAATACTACGTTTGGCTTTTTTGTTTCAGCTTGTTTAGCCTGTTTTGGATTGGTATTGCAACTGGCAAATGCAATCGCTAAGAATAATAAAAATGCCGATTGAAAAAATTTCATTGTTTTGTTTATTAATTTGAATTCAAAAATAGGATAATTAATTTTTGATTGCAGGGTTTTTAACCAGAAAAAAGAGGAAAATTTAGATCAAAATTGGGGTACAATCAAATCAATGTTGTAATACATAGCTAAAAATCATTCAATAAATAATTATACGGAAAACATTGCACCAAAATTATGTTTTATTATTTTTGAAGAGATTAAAAAGATTGCCCATTACGAATAATTTCAAATGACAACAGACGAAGTTTTGATACGTTTAGCGGAAGGAAATGCGAGATTTGTTTCTGACCGTTTAAAAGGTGATTTAACGATTACAATTAAAAGAGAATCGTTAATTAACAAGCAAGAGCCTTATGCAATTGTTTTGTGTTGTTCCGACAGCCGCGTTGTTCCGGAGCTTATATTTGCTACAGGATTAGGCGAAATATTTGTTGTTGGGGTTGCCGGAAATGTTGCCAGCAATGCATCAATTGCCAGTATTGCATTTGCGGTGGCATATTTAAAAACAAAAGTAATTGTGGTTATGGGACATCAAAATTGTGGTGCCGTTACAGCAGCTATAAGTGGGGAAAAGAATGGACCATATATAAACCAATTGCTTTCGCTTATAAACCCGGCAATTGCTGCATCGGCAAAAATGGCTACAGTAAACGATGTAGCTAAGATGAATGCAAAACTCACCGCCAACGAATTAAAAAGCAAGTCTGAAATAATAAGAAATGCAGTTGACAATGAAGGGGTTATTATTGTTTCTGCCTACTACAGCTTGGATTCAGGAAAGGTTGATTTTATGCTGTGAGTTTAAATTAAGTTTAGTTCGAAAATAAATCAATACCATAACTTAATTCAAAGATATCTTATCCACAGATCGAGCTCAGGTTATTACAAATTATTGTTTCCATGTTACTTTTATTAAGTTTGCAGGCGAATTTTTGAGTTTTAAAACCAACTGAGAAATAGAAAGTATCAACTGGTTCTTAAAAGGTACACCATTCGAAATCAATAAACACCCATGCATTGTACGTTTACGTTGCCACACATAAACAAAAAACGAACGAAGCAAATTACAAATGAGAGTTAAAAATTTTAAAGGGGATATTTTTGGTGGATTAACTGCAGGAATTGTTGCATTACCACTGGCTTTAGCTTTTGGTGTGCAATCTGGTTTAGGCGCAAGCGCAGGATTATATGGAGCCATAATACTTGGTTTTATCGCAGCTATTTTAGGTGGAACCAATACTCAAATAAGCGGACCAACCGGTCCAATGACGGTTGTTTCGGCAACTATTGTTTCTGTGGCAATTGCTAAATATGGAGGAATTGAAAATGCCTGGGGAATTATTATCCTCACTTTTTTGTTAGCCGGATTATTTCAAATTGTATTTGGTTTATTAAAAATAGGGAAATACGTAAAATACATTCCATACCCTGTTTTATCTGGTTTTATGAGTGGCATCGGGGTAATCATTATCATTTTTCAGGTGTTCCCGGTATTAGGGTTATCATCACCGGTTAAAATAATTGAGGTATTCAAAAACCTTTCCGAAAGTATAAATCTAGCCAATTACACCTCTGTCGCAATTGCACTGGGAACCGTATTAATAATTTATATTTTCCCGAAAATTATCAAAGCAATACCAGCTACACTGGTTGCACTTATTACAAGTTCTGTTGCCTGTTTTCTGTTTGCTTTTAACACCCCTTTAATAGGCGAAATGCCCATTGGGCTACCAGAATTAAAACTTGCATCCTTAGCCGGATTAAGTTTCCCAGATATCACCCAGGTATTTCTTCCGGCCATTACCCTGGCAGGTTTGGGTACAATAGATTCATTACTAACATCGGTTGTTGCCGACAATATTACACGAACAAAACACAACAGTAATAAGGAATTAATAGGACAAGGAATTGGAAATATGGCATCTTCGCTTATTGGAGGAATTCCGGGTGCAGGTGCAACAATGCGTACCGTAGTAAACATTAAATCGGGTGGGCAAACCAAAGTTTCCGGAATAATTCATTCGGTGCTGTTAATGTTAATCGTTTTAGGTTTGTCTAAATACGTGGCTTATATTCCACTTTCGGCACTAGCCGGAGTGCTAATAACGGTTGGAATAAGTATTGTCGACTCAAAAGGCTTGAAGAACATTTTAAACATCCCAAAATCCGATGCTTTTATATTAATGCTCGTATTACTACTAACCGTATTCGTTAATTTATTACAAGCTGTGGGTATTGGAATGGTTATCGCATCGGTAATTTTTATGCGAAAAGCCAGCGATATGGTTGAAAACAATACTTCTCTAACCAAAGTTGATAAATACGACAGAGAAATAGCATGGGACGATGAAGCCCATCTTTCGTTAAACAAACTGGATAAAGTATATATTAAAAGATTTAACGGACCACTTTTTTTTGGTGTTGCAACAAAAATACTGGAACGCATAAATACCATCCCTTCCGATGCAAAAGTGATTATTTTCAGAATGAAACATGTTCAGTTTATTGATCAGTCGGGTTTATATGCCATTACAGATGTAATTAAAGAGATGCAGAAATTGGGGATTATTGTTGTCTTAACAATGACTCAGTCTCAACCGCTATATTTATTCAAGAGAAACAGACTTGTTCCTGAAATTATTCCTGAAAAATATTTATTTGATACAATTGAAGATTGTGCAATATGGTTACAAGAATATTGCGAGGAACATAAATAATAAAGCTGATTAAGGAAAAATAGCTCTCCATCCCGCACAAATTCATTTGATCCATAATTTATCTCAAAAAGCAAAAAAAACTTTGTAGTAACCTGTTACAACGCAGTTCTTTGCTTTGTTGTGAATAAAAATAACTG
>JABMPI010000100.1 GCA_013203755.1 Bacteroidota bacterium | reverse complement strand
GCCCTGCATAAACGCAACTACACAATGGGAAGTTACAACACAATTAAAGACCATTTAAGCAGTGCGCACAAAGCATACTCCGAATGGAACCTCGACTTTTTTAAGCAAAAAGCAGCAAAACATGGACAAAACGTTTTAGAGGTAATAACACAATTAATAACAGGAGTTGATTATCCCGAAACTGCTTATAAAAGGGCAAATGGCGTTATACAGTTTAGCCGTGCTTATGGTTCCCAGCGGCTCGATAATGCCTGCCAACTTGCGCTATATGTTGGTACATGTTCCTACAAACGCATTGGTAATATTCTAAAAAATAATCAAGACAAACTTCCTTTTCCTGAAGAAGAAAACAACATCCCGCATATTCCTGTACATGGTAATTTACGCGGGGCATCAGTATATAAATAACATTTAAAATTTTCTTTTTATGAACAACAATCAAACAGTTGAAAAACTACGGCAGATGCGCATCAGCTCAATGGCAGAACTGCATTTGCAACATGTAAAAAACAATGGCATAGAGGGCTTCACCCCCGATGAGTATCTGGCTCTGCTTACCGACCACGAATGGGAAAACAGGCAGAACCAGAAAATAGAACGACTCTTGAAACAGGCTGCTTTCAAACAAAAAGCAAGTGTCCAGGAAGTACGTTTTGAACCTGCCCGGAATCTCGATCGCAATATGTTTAACCGCCTTGCAACACTCGATTTTATTAAGCGAAAAGAAAACCTTATTGTCACCGGGGCATCGGGAGTTGGTAAAAGCTATCTTGCACAAGCACTTGGGCACCAGGCTTGTTTCAACGGATTGAGAACACTGTATTCGAACACAGCACGTTTATTTGCTCGCCTCAAACTGGCAAAAACCGATGGCACCTACTTGAAAGAATTGAACAAGTTGCAAAAAACAGACTTGCTAATTTTGGATGATTTTGGGTTGCAAGCACTGGACAACCATAGTCGTGAGGCTTTGATGGATATTATCGATGACAGGTTCAATAAAACTTCAACAATTGTTGTATCACAAATACCCGTTTCGGTTTGGTACGATGTTATTGGTGAAGGTACAATTGCAGATTATCCTAACTTTTTTATTATGCGAAGTAATTTTCTGAGTACCCCTGTTGATCAATCATTTGCATAATTGGCATCATCATTTTGTTTGCATAATATTTTCCTTTGTGACTTGGGCTATAGCCTTGATTTTAAGTTCCACTAAATTAAATTATTATGCATAACAATTTCGATTACGAAGAGATTACCTCAAAGGCATACAATTACCTAAAGGAGGAATTTTCTTACAAGTATGTTACGCTTCGTCATTACCGAAGTCGATGGCTTCCTGTTAAGGAGTATATGGGAAAGCATGGGCTGAAATTTATTAACTCTGCGGTGTGCAAAGAGTTTTTACTCGAGTTTTATAAGGGTAGAACTCATGAAGAATTAATTGAAAAAGAAAAACTCATTGAAAAGTCCGTCTCTGTGCTTTCTGAGTATATGGAGAATGGTTCCGTACAACGGAAATGTAAAGTTAGATATTTAGAAGGTTCTATTGGTTTTCAGATGAAGGATTTTCTTGCTTATAAGCGATCTCGTCGTTTAAGAAAGAACACACTTGATAAGATAGAAAGCCACATGAGCAATTTTAATTTCTGGCTCTCGACGAATGGCATTTTCAGTATTCCTAATATCAGACATCACCACATTATCACTTTTATCAAAAGCCTTGATATAAATAAAAGATCGCTAATCCACGATACGTTGATGGATTTACGTGGATTTTTCATATTCCTTTATGAGAATGGAATCATCACCACTAATATCGCGACTTTCATTCCAAAGGACAATTATCAGAAACAAAACAAATTACCTGCTTATTATACGGAAGAAGAAATAGGAAAGCTGTTGGAATCAGTTGACAGAGGAAATGTTGTGGGAAAGAGGGACTACGCTATTTTAGTGTTTGCCGCATATCTCGGATTAAGGGTATCCGATATCGCAAATCTTCGGTTCGAGAACTTACACTGGGATCAAAGTAAAATCATCCTTAATCAATATAAGACTGGTAAAGATATTATTCTTCCATTGTTACCGATAGTTGGGAATGCACTTCTTGATTATATCCAATATGGTAGGCCCAAATCTGACGAGCAGTATGTTTTTTTGCTGGTAATCTCCCCATTCCTTCCTGTTCGTCCGCAAACCATTGCCAACATGATAAATCGAAGATTTTCCAATGCAGGATTTAAATCAACGAGCAGGAGACATGGGGGCCATGCCCTCCGCAATAGCCTGGTTAAGGAATTACTTAATAATAAACAGTCCCTCCCTGTGATAAGCGAAGTTCTCGGCCATAAAAACACAACTTCAACCCGGCATTATATACGGATAGATACTGAATCCCTTAGCCAATGTGCATTGGAAGTTCCTCTTGTTGATCCGCTTTTTTACAACCAGGAAGGAGGCCTGTTATTATCATGAGCAATAAATTATTTTGGAGTGTATTCGCTCCGTATATTAATGAATTTATCGGTTTGAAAAGAAGCCTCGGTTATAAATATAAAGAAGAGGAAAGGCTCCTCTACACTTTTGATCAGTTTATACTTAACCAAGACCATACAAACCTCGGATTAACCAAAGAGATATCGGACAAATGGGCCGATAGAGGCCATAATGAAGCTGAGTTGACCATATATAGTAAAGTAAAGTTGGTAAAACAGTTTGCAGAATACCTCCGTGATCAGGGTATTAAAACCTACGTCCCCAAACTACCTAAATACCCGGAAAGAACATTTATCCCTTACATCTATTCCCATGAAGAGCTTAATGCAATATTCCATGCCTGCGACAGTATGAGGCTGAGATGCAGGAATGTTTATTCCTGTTTGTTGATCATTCCCTGCCTTCTAAGGTTACTTTATGGGACAGGTATTCGTATCAGTGAGGCTTTATCTTTAAAAAACAAGGATGTAAATATTAATGGGAGATACCTGACCTTAAGAGATACAAAAAATGGGAAAGACAGATTGGTACCCATCTCGGACTCACTTACCGCTGTCTGCAAAGACTATCTGGAACACCGGGATAAGCTTCCTGTCATAGGATTGAAACGTGAAAATGGTCCATTCTTTGTTTCATTAAATGGTGAAGCATGTAAACATAGTTCTGTACATCGCTGGTTCCGGAAGGCACTTACTTTGGCAGAAATCCCTTATACAGGCAAAAAAAATGGTCCCAGGATCCACGATATCCGTCACACCTTTGCCTGTCATTCTTTCTTAAATCTTTCTCATGAAGGGTTAGACCTATACTGCTCATGGCCCTATCTTTCGGCTTATCTTGGGCATCAGTCGCTTGAATCCACTGAACAGTATATAAGACTTACCTCACAAATATACCCAGAGCTGCTGAAAAATACCGAAGGGTTGTATGTGGATATACTACCGGATATTCCAGATAAAATTAAATGATAGCCATGAAACAAGTAAGTGACTTTGCCCGGCTCCTATCCGGCTTTCTGAACAACTACCTGCCTCATGAAAAAGGGGTTAGTATAAATACAGTAAAATCATACAGCTATACGTTTATCCTGTTCATCAAATATATGCACGTGATCAGGAACGTACCTGTTACCAGACTGTTATTCACTCATCTAAACAGGGATTTGGTAACCGACTTCCTTGATTGGCTCCAAAGAGAAAGGGGCTGTGGTGAGGCTACTCGCAATCAGCGATTAGCAGCCATATCTTCTTTCATTAAATATGCTGAATATATGATCCCAAGCCATTTATTTGATTGTCATCAAATATTATCTATTCCTGCTAAAAAGACAAAAAGTAAAGTATTGAACTATCTGAATATCGATGGTATGAAACTGTTATTGCTGCAGCCTGACACTCAAAGATCCAAAGGGCTCCGGAACCTTGCATTATTATCCTTGATGTATGAAAGTGCCGCAAGGGTTCAGGAGATTATTGATCTGACACCTTCATCCCTATTCATTACAAACAAACCATATAGGGTTATCTTGCATGGGAAGGGCAATAAATACAGGCCAATCCCTCTTCCCGATAAGCAGGTAGGATTGCTAAGGCAATACATGACCCTAAGTGGCCTTTTAAACAGGGAAAATGCTCAAAAACCTTTGTTCCCAAATTATCAGGGGCAAAAGATGACACGTAACGGGGTTAATAATATCCTGGTAAAATATGTAAAGATGGCTAACGAGAAGAATCCTTCATTGGTACCTAATCATTTGAGTTGCCATGACCTAAGGCATTCCAAAGCTATGCATTTATTGGAATCAAAGGTCGAACTGATACATATTAGAGATTTTCTGGGACATAAATCGGTATTAACCACGGAAATATATGCTCGGATGAATCCTAAATTTACCTTTGAAGCGGTAAAGAATGCATATAAAAATATAACTGTTGATAATATACCAATCTGGAAGGGTAACAATGAATTAATGGTGATGCTGAAAAATCTTACTAAATAAGGTAAAATTTTATGTGAAGTAATCGGCGGAACTAAAACAACTAAATAGATGGTTATCAATGCATACCGTTGTGTTACTTCGCATAATAAAAAAGTTAGGATAATCTGATATTGTAGATTCCCCGATGTACTCGTACCATTTGGCAATTGGAAGTTGAGAAACGATAATTGTGGATTTTAACCCGTATCTGTCTTCCAGTATCTGGAGCAATGTTCTACGGGTAGCTCCATCAAGTGGGTGCAGGCCAAAATCATCAATAATTATAAGAGCCGCTTTTTCAATCTGGTTTAACAATTTAATGTATGTCCCATCGAGTTTTGAGAGTAATATTTTTTCGAGGAATCTGTTTATTCCAAAATACAATGTACGATACCCAAGGGTACATGCCTGCCTTCCCAGTGCACATGCCAGAAAACTTTTACCACTTCCGGTAGCCCCGGTAATCAGTATGTTTTCTGCCCGTTCAATAAATCCGCAATCCGCAACTGCCAGGAGTTTTTCATTTGTCAGGTTACGCTGCGGGTTGCAGTGTACCTGTTCCAGTACTGCATCATACCTGAGTTTGCTCAGTTTTAAAAACGTGGCCGTCCTTCTGGATGCCCTTTCCTGCATTTCAGCTTCAACAAGCTTTGCTATGAACTGGTTTAACGATGGTTGGTTTTGTACAGGCAACCCCAAAACTGCCTGATAGACCCTGGACATACCAGTCAGTTTTAGTTGTGCCAAGTGGTCTAAAGTAATTTGTGTATTCATTTTTAATAAGTTAAAATGTTAAAGAAAATACTGATTATTTATAAGATTTTTTCCCTCTGATATTCTCATGTTCAGGAATAGAAAACAGGTATCGTTGATTTTCCTCAAGTTGGTCCAGGTTCTTTTCCAGTATATTTTTTATCATTCCATAGTTTATCCTGCTGCCTTTTAATGCCCTTTTACAAGCTCTTTCAAACCGGCCGGGATCATAAATTTCTGACAATCTCTTTAATCCTTTACAGGATAAATAAGTTTGCTCAACAAATTCTTTGGATGCCAATACTTTTCGGAATACTTCCTCTGAAGACTCACCGATTCCTTTTCCAACGGATAAAAAATAATCCGCATCCCAACCGAGAGTTTCGTTGTACTTCAGGTGCTTCTCAGGCATATGTTCGTCTACGGTGGTATATCCACCCAGGCGATAATCCCTTTTATGTATGGCAATCCGGTTAAAACCGATAAAAATCTCTACATCCTGCTCATCATAAACAACCTTGGTGGACTGGCCTATATATTGGTAAGGGACACTATAACGATGGTTGTCTTCTCCCAGGTAGACATGATAGTTCATCCAAACCTTTCCCCAGGTAATATGCTTAACAATAAACTGGTCCGAAGGCAAAGGCTTCAAACAATGTTTCTCTTGTTTGGAGAACAGGTCCAGGCGTGTACCTGTTTGTTTTTGAAAAGGTAACTGGACATGCTGTTTTACCAGTTCCTTAATTCTTAGGTTTAATTCAAACAGATTGGTAAATACCTCATTTCTAAGCTTTGCATAAACCCTTAGGTAAGATATGCGTACGTTATTCTCTGCCGTTGGTTTATCCTTTGGTTTTCGTGGCCTTGTAGCTTCCAGGTTCGTGTTATAATGCAATGCCCACTGGTCTACCATTTCAGAAAATTTGAATTCATATTTATTGTTCTTTTTAACATACTGTTTCATGTTATCGCTCAGGATATTGCGTGGTACTCCTTCAAAGTATTCCAGGCATCTTGACAGGGCACCAAATAAATGTTCCTGCCTTGCCGAGGGCAAAGCTTCAACATAGAGGTAACTACTGTATGGCAATACACAAACCAATACAGGGCATGGAATGATTTCTCCGGTCGCCGGATCGGTTATATACAAAGGTCTTCCTGCAAAATCAACCTGCAGGTACTCTCCCGGGCGATGGTCAAAATGCATGGTTGCTTTATTGCGTTTATTGTACCGGGAAAAGTGTTCGCAAAACTGGGT
>JABMPI010000099.1 GCA_013203755.1 Bacteroidota bacterium | reverse complement strand
TTGTATAATAATCCAGATGCAGTAAGTCGCTTAGAAATACTTCCTGCTGCTTGTTTTGCGTCAAGATAATTTGATATTAGCGCGTCTTCTTGCATTAACGATTCAAGTGCGATTTTAAAATAACTTGGTTCAATCTCTTCAAGTCTAGGTTTTGTTTTTATTGAATTTATCAAAGAATCAATATTAAACTCCTGATTTTCTTTTCTTATTAGCGCTATAGAATTAATGATTCCATTACTGCTAGCGTATGATACATTAATTACATTGTTGTTATACCACACCGAGTCTGGATATATGGAGTCATATTTTGCTAATAAATTGGTTTTTTGAATTTCTTCCAGTTTGATTTTATCAATTTTCCAAAAGTCCGGATTACTTGACTCTGATACCTCTGTCAAATATTGCTTGAAACTCAAGTAAGAATTTTCAATTTTATATTTTTTTGATAAATATGAATCAAAATCACTTACTAACAGATTGAGATATTTTGTTTCAATTTTCCCCAGAGCACTTTCAAATTTATCTATTTGCTCTTTTTCAATTTTGTCATTCCCTAAACACGAATAGAAAAGAGCTGCAATAATTAATGTGATAATGTATTTCATTTTGTTCCTCATTATGGTTGCGAACAATTCGGCGTCCAGTTAAAAAAAGACCCTCACCCAAATCCACACCCAAAACCGTACTTAACAGTCTCCCGCAACACGGCTTTTGTTCAACCGGGGCGCAATGCCGGGTTCCCGGTTTTTGGGACAGGCTGTGCCGACCGCATAAAGCTCTGGTTATTATGTGCAGGTTACTTTGTTTTCAGTCGTAAAATAGTGTAACCAATTATTGCAGAAATTAAAGACCCGATAAGTATTCCAATTTTGGCAGAGTCAATGTAAGTTGGATTATTGGCAAAAGCCAAACTCGCAATAAAAATCGCCATTGTAAATCCTATTCCAGCTAAAAATGAAACTCCGATAATTTGCCGATTGCTAATCCCTTCAGGAACTTCTATAAACTTTACTTTTTTGGCTAATATTATAATAGATGAAATGCCTATGCTATTACCTAAAACTAAACAAATAATTATATTCCTTATTAGTGTTGTTTCTAAATCAATATCACTATTAATAAGTACTCCTGCATTAGCTAGTGCAAAAACCGGAATAATAAAATAAGCAACCCAATCATGTAATTTATGTTCTAAATGCTGAATAGGAGATTGATATTTATTCGTCCAATCTTCCAAATCATCAATCTGTTCAATTTGTTCTTTGCATAAGATTGGTTTCTTAGATACTTCAGCTTGTTTAATATTGTTCGTTATTTTCAGTAATTTGTCTATGAATGCAGGGGTGTCAATTTTTTGCCTAACAGGAACTGAGAAAGCCAACAAAATTCCTGCAATCGTCGGATGAATACCCGATTTCAGAAATAGTATCCAAATGATTATACCAAAAATTATAAGTAAAAATTTAGAATAAAATCCCTTGAGAGATAAGAAGTATAAAATTCCCAAAAGTATAAATGCAGCAACCAAGAAACCCACATTAATATTTCCACTGTAAAAAACAGCAATAACTAATACTGCACCTATATCGTCGACAATTGCAAAAGCAGTCAGGAATAGTTTAAGACTTAAAGGAACCCTATTGCCCAAAAGTTTTAAAATTGCCAGCGAAAAAGCAATATCAGTAGCCATCGGTATTCCCCAACCTTTCATTGTCGCCGTATTTTGATTTAATACTAAAAACAACAACACAGGAACTAACATCCCTCCAAATGCTCCAAATAAGGGGAATGCAATTTTTTTGATCGAATTTAATTCTCCAATTAGAAATTCTCTTTTAATTTCTAACCCAATTAGAAAAAAGAAAATAGCCATTAAACCATCGTTAATCCATAATATTAACGGTTTGGTTAATTCGAAACTTTCCGTTGTAAAACCAATTTTATATTGCCATAGTGAATGATAACTATCTCCAAATGGTGAATTCGCCCAAACAAGTGCAATAATTGTTGCAGTCAATAATAAAATTCCACTAAAACTTTCAATTTTAACAAATTTCTGAAATGGACTTAATATATTCTTTTGCCTCATATTTAAATCTATCAATTTTTTTATTCCTCTCAAATATACAGAATTTTCATTTATTTTTTTTAGCAATAATGGTAACCAACCTCCCTGTATTCGAAAATATTAAATTATTTAGCTTCGCTTATTTTCAATTCTCTATTGTATTGTTGGGTTACCGTGCCATGTAGGGCAGGTATCAAAACTTTTGAGTCGGGTAAATTCTTCATTGGGTATACATTTACTATTCTGGTTTTAAGGTTGTATTATTTTGTGTTGTTTAAAGTAAACTGTATTTTATTTAAAAACCAAGTGTAAAGGTTTGGCGTCCAGCAGGGAAAAAGAGCCTCACCCAAATCCTCACCCCAAACCGTACTTAACAGCCGCCCGCAACACGGCTTTTGTCTAACCGGGGCGCAATGCCGGATTCCCGGTTTTCGGGACAGATAGTGCCGACCGCATAAAGACCTGGTTATTGCGCTCCGTATTTATTCATTTGCTCTGGTATTGTAATTATCGCCTTTGTACCTTTACCAAATTCACTTTCAATCCATATTCTACCACCGTTTTTTTCTATAAATTCTTTACAAAGCAATAATCCTAATCCAGATCCCTTCTCTTTATTTGTACCTAAAGTTGATATGTTTGTTTCTATTTGAAACAATTTTGGAATTACTTCCTCGGGGATTCCGATACCATTATCGTAAATAGTTATTTGAATAAAATTAGTACTACGAATACCATCAATTTTAATATCTCCTCCTGAAGAAGTAAATTTAACTGCATTATTAAACAGATTTGCCATAACAGATTTTATTGTGAAATTGTCGGCATAAATAATTAGATCATCAGGAATACGAATAGTCACATTTATGTTTTTCATGGTTGCACCTGGCAGATATGCTGCAATGGCTTCAGTCAGCATATTTCTCAGGTTTAATTCTTCTTTTACTATCTCAATTTTATTGCTTTGAGAGCTCGACCAGAGTAGTAAATTTTCTAACAATTGAAAAGAAGCATCTGCCGATTTATCAATAATATTGATGTACTTTCTTCGTTCGTTCTCATTTAGAATCTCATAATCTGATTTTAATAAATCAATATATCCGAGAATAGTATTAAATGGACTTCTTAAATCGTGCGCAATAATAGAAAATAATTTATCTTTTGTTGCATTAATTTGTATCAGGTCATTATTCTTATTTTCTATAATTAGAAGATATTTTTTTGCCATGGAGTAATAAATCAAAAGCCCAATCATGC
>JABMPI010000098.1 GCA_013203755.1 Bacteroidota bacterium | reverse complement strand
TTTAATTCCTTCAAAAAGGAGTGCCCAATCCCGAAATTTGTTTATTCGGGAGGCGATGCGTTTAGGTGAACGTGAATTTAAAAAGTGGTTAAAAATGTCCACCGAAATTAAGGAGAACCTTCAGGAATTTCTAATTAAAGAAGCCTCAGTACCGGTTCTGTATATTATGGGCGATGGCGACCACATGTTTTTACCCATGGTTACCAATCTGGTAAAAAAACATTTCAACTCGAAATTAGAGGTAATTCGCAATAGTGGACATGTTTGTAATCTGGACCAACCCGATGATTTTAATGAACGTTCTATTCAGTTTATTAAAAGTATTTCGGGGTAGTTATTTCCCCATTTTAATTTCCTTTTTACCCTTCTTTTTCTCCAACGAAATAAAAATTTCCTTGTTGCCTGAAACGATTTTATAATCGCCGTAGAATGCTCTCAATTCAGCTTTTCCTTTTTCATCAAGAGTAACTGATGTTGAAGAATTCCAATCGCTAAAAATCAGTTTCTGGTATGCTTCTAAAGCAGGTGTTGGTGTCCAATCCCGGTTATACAAAGAAGAAACTTTTATCCAGTTTCCGCCTGCCCAAAATCCCCACATCAAAATTCCTTCTACAGCTGGATGCGCAAAACAAATCCGATAATAATCGGTGATATCTTTTGCTTTTTGCAACTCTTCTTCACGAGTCATTTTTAAAGATTTATCTTTATAATATTTTGAACGCTGCCCCGGAACATTAAATTCTGTAATACGAATTGGTAAGCCAAATTGTGCCAGCGAATCCAACGACTCCTGCAATTTTTCTCTTGAAAAAGTATCGCCGTGTAAATGTCCTTGCACGCCTATTCCTGCTATTAAAACCCCTTGTTTCTGTGCTTTTTTAATGTGTGCTAAAAAATCATCTAATCGGTTTCCGGTTAAAATATCGTAATCATTCAACCACAGTTTTGCATTTTTATCGCCTTTCAAAACCCAGCTTGCCATCTCTTTGGTAATCCCCTCTCCCAATCGCTCTTCATAGTAATTCCCATGAATCATTTCGTTGTTCAAATCGTACTCCACAAACCGACCTTTGTAATATTTTGCCGTTTCAACTCCTCTCTTTTTTATTGCTTCACGAAGTTCATCATCATCCAACTCCTTCAGCCAGGATTGTACAAATTTCTTAATTCCCCAATACAAATTATGCCCTCTGCAAGGGATATTATTTTCTTCGGTCCAGTCCAGAATATTATCAGAAGTTTTGTAATCGATCTTCCCACGGGTCCTTTCCATAGACCCCCATTTAACAGCATTTTCGGTAACCGCTGAATTAAAATTCTCAAGGAATTTCTCTTTATACATTTTTATGTCTGACTCCGCCATTTTCGAGTTCTCTGAAAATACTGATGAGGAGATGGCGCAGCCAAACCAAAACTCATGTTTCAGCTGCTCAATTTTTACTTTTGAGCCCGGTTTCCCGGTTAATATAATTGTTCCTTTTCTATTTTTCTGAATGGACTTTTCAAGCATTTCTTTTTCGGGATTCTCTAAAGTACACTCTTTATTAGTTGAAGAAACAGATAGTAAAGAGATTAGACATAAAATAGTTATTAGGGAATACTTGTGGCTCATAATTATAGGTTTAGTTAAATTTTAATATCTCCAAAAAATTCAATAAAAACAGGATTTCACCTTAAAATAAGATACAATCCCATTTTAAATTCTTTACAATTTTTAATTAATGTTTAAACTTTGCGCCCGACTTAATTTTATCCAGTCGGGTTCGCATGGTTTCTAAATGATATTTGTAAACATCGCGGGGAGAGCAGTTATTCTCTTTACAAACTGCAGCGGCATAACCAACCACAACTCCCATTTGCGTGGTGGTATGCATTACCCGCGGGCTTCCCAAACCAACGTGGGTAGTAGAGAAACATCGCCCTGCCATAAACAGATTATCAATATCTTTTGAATACAAACAACGGTAGGGTATTTTGTACTGCTCTATTTTAGTAAACTGTGCTTCGGTTAAAAAATCGTATTCCCCACCCCGCGGATAATGAATGTCGATGGCACGCACCTCTTCCACAAATCCATCTTCAAAATCGGGGCGATTTATTGCATCACTTTCTTTTAAAATATAATCGCCCATAATTCTGCGCGATTCTCGTTTCCCGGCAATGTGTGCAATCCATTTTAATTGCAAATTGGCATTTTCAGGGTCTTGTTTTACATTGTACCAGTTTCCATAAATAGCTCTAAACAAGTGATCACGAATTTCTTCGGCTTCATAAATTGTGTTCATTAAAAGTCCATATTCCCAGAACCATTCCCCACGTGTTGCTTTGTAATCTTTGGCCACTTCCATTGCCCACGGAACTTCTTTCCATCCCAGCGTTAACGGATTTTCAGGATCCACGTTCTCAGGAATTTCTATTTTTACTGAGTTCCAAAGAATTGAGTTTCCCATGGTCATTCCATCTCCTTTTTCGGGTGCCAGCGACTCATCAAACTCATCCTTTGATTCGCGCCCCATTTTCACTTCGCAACCTGCCCAATAGCCAATCCAACCATCGCCGGTAGCATCTACAAACAAGGGGGCTTCAAAACGCGTCTCCACATGCGTTTCTGTATGAAAACAATCTACACTTGTAATTTTATTTCCAGTTTTATGAACCGTGTAGGCTCGTGTATTTGGGAAAACGGTAATATTTTTTTCTCCTCTCACAACCATTTCAATGGTGTCGGTTGCCTCAATGGCACCTGCATCCCCATTTGGATAATGCTCTGTACTAAGTTCTTGAACAATGGTATAAAACTCCAATCCTTCCGTGTGCACACGAATTTCTTTACTCGCATTTCCACCTAAAACCGGCCGGTCGTTTATCAGCGCCACTTTTACCCCTTGACGCGCTGCTGCAACTGCTGCACCGCAACCTGCCAATCCACCGCCAACAATAACCAAATCGAAACCTCCTGCACTTTCTGGTGGCGGAATTCCCAATTTTTCTTTACGCCAGGCGGTCATCTCTTCCAATTCAAAAGGTGGAAAATCATTTTTATCTTTTGAAAAATAAATAGCATCGCAACGCCCTTCAAAACCAGTTTCATCTTTTAATTCAATTTTTAATTGTTTTGAACTGCCAACTTTTACCCTGCCAGCTGAAATCCACTGCCAACCTTCGTTTACACCAAAAGTTTCGGAAAATTCTTTTCCATCGAAAACAACTTTAAAAGTACCGGGTGTTTCCTTACGATCTGGTACCCAATCTTTTGTACGAACCCAAAAATGATATCTTCCACTTTCGGGAAATTCAACCATTGTGGATGCATTTTCAACCGGCTCACCCATTCCGTGAGCCAACAAATAAGGCGATCCCATCGACGGGATAAACTGCTGATCGACCAACCAGCCCCCTTTGTTTTGGAAACTTTCGGCTTCAACAAGGACGGATTGTGCCTGAATTTCGAATAAACTTCCAAGAATTAGTAATGCAATTAGTAATAGATTTTTCATCCGTATATATTTATATTAAAATATTGATTTCTAGGCAAATTACAAGTTCATTCAAATAATAATTTCCAGGCCGATGTAACTCGCATGGACAATTTTATACATAACCTTTTGTGTTTGTCTGACCATGCTCGTTTCATATGATTAAAATTGTTTGTTTTCAGTTGTATCATATGGAACTCGCACTTTAATCATCCCATTTTGTGTAAAGTATTCCATGCTCGTTTCATTCGTTATAGAATTTTAAAATAATATATTCCTTTTTAATTGTCCGTTAGTACAATACTATTTTTATCCAAAATTGGTTGATAAAGAAAAAGGATTAGTAAAACAAGTGAACTGCCAATTCCAGCTAGATAAGATATATTTTTATCTAAATTAAATCCTTCAGGGGCAATAAAAATATAACTCACCACAACAGCCGTCATAAAAACAGCAGGAATCAAAACAAACCAATAACGCCCTGATGTCCTTTGCATATAAACGGCAGCTGTCCATAAAACAAAAACTGACAATGTTTGATTTGCCCAACCAAAATAACGCCAAATGATACTAAAATCAATTTGAGTCAGTAACAAGCCAATGGCAAACATTGGGATTGTTATGTAAAATCGTTGAATTAGTTTTTCCTGTTTAATATTAAATGAGTCGGCAATGGTCAAGCGTGCACTCCGAAAAGCCGTATCGCCTGAAGTTATTGGAGCTGCAACAACGCCAATAAGCGCTAAAATGCCTCCAACTTTACCAAGCAAACCATTACAAATTTCATTCACAGCCCATGCTACATTCTGCCCCGGGACAGCCAGTGTCGCACTAAGTTCGCGAACTCCGCCAAAAAAAGACATCCCTACTGCTGCCCAGATTAAGGCTACTATTCCTTCAGCAATCATGGCACCAAAAAATATTTTTTTGCCATCCTTTTCATTGGGTAAACAACGCGCCATTAGTGGTGACTGAGTAGAGTGAAAGCCTGAAATTGCCCCACATGCAATGGTAATGAACAATAATGGAAACACCGGAAATTTGGATGAATCATCATGCATATTTATGATGTTTGAAGGCACCAATTCAGGTATTTTGAATCCTCCAAAAATCATTGTAACAGTTATCCCAACAGCCATTATCAAAAGGCTCAATCCAAAAATCGGATAGATTTTACCAATGAGTTTATCAATAGGAATCATTGTTGCCAGTAAATAATAAATAAAAATTGCAGCTACCAGAATAGAGATATTTATTCCTGTTATTCCAAATAATATGGCAGCCGGACCTTTCACAAATACGACTCCTACTAAAATTAAAAGGGCAACCGCAAACACCCGCATAAAATTCTTTACACCTTTCCCAAGGTACATTCCAAC
>JABMPI010000097.1 GCA_013203755.1 Bacteroidota bacterium | reverse complement strand
TTCTCATGTTCATTATACTATCGCCAAGCTAAAGCATGGCGCAAAAATTAGATGCGTTTGCCCTGCGTTACTAGCCAAATTAAGAAAGATTCTGCAAGACATTGTTTTACAGAATCTTTCTTTTTTTATTCAACTGCCAAAGTAATAAGTGTCTTTTGCCCTCCAGTCAAATTCAGAGAAAAAGACAAACTTCCATTAGCATCTGCAACTTTCACTTCAAAAATATCTGATTCAACAAGAATTTGGTATTTCTCGCCAGCATCAAGTCCGTACACGGTTTGTTTCTGGCTAATAGATTTCTGACTTTGCAATGTCCAAACTGGTAGTTCCTGGTTATCTTCTTCTAAAACAGAAACCTGCAAATCAGTTTTTTCATCTCTTTCGAAACTCAATTTGGGGGTGTTATTTTTGCCCTCAAAATATTCAATTCGCTGTGTATTGGAGTTCATGCCAAAGGCCCGGCTACTACTTATAGTAAAATTGTTGTCGGTAATTTGATACTGATTGGTTTTTAGGAGGATCTGGTAATCAGTACCCCGCAAGTTGTATCGTACCATTGTGTTGTTTAATGCTGCTGTTAAGTGTGGCTCAAGATAAAGCCGATTGTACTGCGGCTGAATGCCAAAGATGTTACGGTACAATCCCATTATGGCCATGCCGTTTCCGGCAAGAATGTCATTTCCCAACCCACTCTGGGCAACACGGGAGTACCGCTGATGAGCCAGTCCATCCTTTTTATATTGTTCAATAATTCTATTAATATATTTCACCGCAATACCAGGATCGTAATTAGCATAACACCGTGTTCCGAGTTCTACCCAAGCCAGAAAAATATCTCCGTTTTCATATTTTGGAAATGGATAATTATTAGCGACCCAAACTTCCTTTTTTTCATACGGATAAATGCACAGCGGCCAGGAAAAGAGGTCTTCCTTTTGCATGGCAGTTTCCAGTGTGGCAAGCAACTTTTCCTTGCGGGTTTGATCATCGCAAAGCCCATACCCAATTGCAGTAAAATTTACCGGAATAACGAGGTTATTCCCATAGGTTGTGTTGTCTTTTTCACGCCAGTAGATATACCAATTCTTTTCCGGGTTCCAAAAACCACCATCATTGATATCTTTGTTGAAACTTGTCTTTAGTTTTCTCGCTGCCTTCAGATAGCGATCTGCCTTTTCCTGATCCCCCAATATTGTCTCCACCTCTGCCCAAAGAACCATCGCTCCATACATCTCTGCATTTACTAAAGCGTTTTCATAAGCTGCCCAAACGATATCTATCCAATCGCTTCCCTGCTCATCTTTATGCGACTGATTAATCATCTCCATTAACCCATCTCCATCGCTATCACGTTTCAGCATGTATTCCAAGGCCTTTTCACAGGCTTCTTTTTGCCCTCGCACCCAAGCCAGATCGCCGGTATTATGAAACTGCTCCGCCACTACCATCACATAATCAGGTTGACTATCGAGCAAATACCCCCATTCAGCTTCATAAAAACCATGTTTGGTATATGTCCCTTTCATTTGGTCGAGATTGTTATCTTTAAACCTGGCAAGTACTCTCCCATCGGGTTGAATTGCATGATCCCTGTAATGATCATATGTGTCACTTACATTTTGAGTATAGTTGGGATCTTGAATCGCCATGGCCATTTGCGCAAACCACTGTTCGTGTAAGCAAACATAACCTGTACGCCAGCCATTTGCGCCACAATGTTTACTGTCGATTACTCCATAACGCGTAATGGTATTAAGCATTTCCCGCACAGCATCTTCATCCACACCATTAAACTCTCCAAGATCATAGCGGCTGAGGTAGCTTGGCGCAGTGATGTGATAGGTCACCGTATTCAAATTGTTATTGATAGCAAACGGTTTCCAAAGCTCTTGACTGTCACGAAGAAAACGGCTTAGGTTCACCCTGGTCTTCATTTCTGAATCGCTGAGTGTATGGACAAAACTATGCGTATCATCTGGATTGTGAGAAAACCGGGTAGCTACATGCTGATCGCCGGTTTCAACCGGTTGGATTTCAAGACAGCGGTCATCGTTTTTATTCCAGAACAGTACTTTTCCTGCATGTGAACCGTAGGTCATTTTTTTATCTTCCAATAATCTATTCCAGGCCACACACCCGTTATCCAGGATTGCGCCGGTCCACTTCTGCATATCAGAAAATACCCACTCTGCGCTTGCTGCATCTTCCAAGATACCTTCTCCCCTGGTTTGCCTTTTAATTTGCCAATCAATAGCGTCCATGTTAGCGGTCAGGTGCCAGGTTTCCTCTATGGAAATTTCCTTATTCCCATACTTGATGTGCTCAATCGTCACAGAATTATCTTGAACCTTTACAACGGGATTTGAATTTTTTTCGCGAGTGGAATACCAAATTCCTGCAACTTTGATAGCCGAGGAAACTCCCTTTTCGGGGCTGATCATTTGTTTCCCGCGTATCTTAACCTGGTTGAAATAACATCCATCAGTATATTTTAATCGAAACATTAACTGACCATCACCACTGTGGATACTAACAATTCCATTGGCTTTGTCATGTAAAATCAAGGATTCAGCAGCTTCAAGTGGCTGGCTGAATGAAAGAAAAATGAAAGCACAAAGTATGTGCGCGTAGTTCAATATTTTATTTGAGTATTTCATTCGTTTCTTGAGTATTTCATTCGTTTCTACACTGATTAAAAATGCGCTATTAACGGGTTTTTACAATTTCATAAAATGATATCTGGCTAATTCTTATTCAATAAAAGCCACCCCTTCCAACCCACTGGGAAAAGGGGCTTTATAATTCCTTGTCCAGGCTTGTGCAGTAGGGTTATCTGCTAAACTCATACAATAATTCACAAGTGTATTTGTTACTATTATTTCCATCTTATTAGCTCCTGTTTTTACTAGTTTCTCCACATCATAACAATGATTTCCATACCATTTCATTCCAGCATTATTGCCGTTTATAAGCAACTCAGTAACCCCTTGGTTTACATTTGCTAATTTGATATACTTTATATTATCTGGTTTTTCAAATGTTGTTGAATAGGTAATTGTTCCTGCAAAATTTCTTATTGCTTCATCATCCGTGGAACTAAAATCTATAAGTTGGTTCATTTTGCGGCTGAAAACGGTACCATTTATGTGTTCGAATTTCACATCCCAGGTGGTGACAAAAGCTGTGGGTTTGCCAGATTTAGAATTGAATTCATACTCCGGTAATTCGATTTTTTTTGTTTCGAAAACAATAAGTGCCGACTCCAGGGCATCAAGTTTTATACTGATTTTGTTTTTCCCTTTAAAAGGCAAAGCAAATCGTTTGCCAGTTGCAGGCATCCAGATATAAGGGATTTTATCTCCGGCGTTGAAGGAAGCATCAAATTCCACTTCATTCTTACGATCTGAATTGACAAAGAAATAGATTTCCTGCTCACCATTATTTTGTTTCATTGAATAGAGGTGACTAACAGGATTACTAATTTGCACCTGGGGTTGTAGTTCTATTTTTTTCATCAATTCGTCTGTCCATGTTATAAAATCCACGGATTCTTCGGGTGCATCAATCTGAATTACATTTTCAGCGGCAACCAAACTTTTAATCGCATCTTTTACCAATCTGTCGTTGTTATCTGCATTTTTAAATGAAAGTGACCGATGTGGTGTTTTGCCAATAAATACTACTTTACCACCGGCCTTGGCAAATTCTTTGAGTACTTCTGCAGCTTTTGGCGACAGGGACTCTACCTCGGTTAGCCATATTGTTTTATAACTCATTTCACCACAAACCAAGCGTTCCCCTTCTATTTTTGCCTGTTCTAAAACTGGCTGGTGAATGTAATCGCATGAGCTGCCCAAATTACTAATGGATTCCCAAAGGCGTGCATAGTACCATGGTTTTTCGTTGAATACTGTACGCTCGGGACTAACTTCTCCCCAATAATCGCGAAGACGGCCGAGCACAGCAATGTCGGCAGTTGGTTTTGAGTTTTGAAAAACAGAAGATAATCTGGCGTTGTAATCAGCCCAATTCCTAAAATATTTCCACCACGTATTTTGTTCACTAAAATAGGTTCCGTATCGAATCCATCCCGGGAAACCAGCTTCTGGCGGTGAATAGTTGTAGCCATGAAGCACTGCATGGTTCATTCCGGTGATAAAATTCATATCGTCCGCTTGTTTAACGGTCTCAAGCGATGTTCGAAATACTCCCTGCACATTTGTGATGGCTTCGCAACTTGTTATTTTTCTACCCATTATATGTGCACCGGATGAAGCCGCTTTATTCCACAACATATATCCGTGGTTCTGCACCCATGTAAATTCAGATGTCTCAGCTTCATTTCTGCCACGTGAGTAGATCCAGTTATTACTTTCCGGAATATCAGGAATCATATTCCCCTGAAAAGCCCCATGTAATAGGGTGTTCCATATGCCTGGTAACGACACTTCACACCATTTTCTGTACAGAACTTTTGAAATTGCGTAGTAAAGCGTTCCAAAAACACACTTATGATAGTGTTATAAAAATCATACCGAACACGTATAATAGTTTCTGCCATTTCAGCAGAAGTTTCGTATTTATTTGGCTGACCGTGGGGTTGAATTACAAAAGGCAGATACGGACTAATATCGTATCCATTTCTTGTTAGAAACAGTTCTTTCATGTCGTCGGTCCAGTTGGAACCGCCCAGTTCTATACTATCACAAAACAGTGCCCTAACCAGTTCAGACAATGACAAACCTGTTTCCTTTTCGATAACCTTCAGTCTGTTTAAGTAACCCAACACGGCTTCTGTTTTATAGTGATCCATAATTGGACCATCAGCACCCGGAGAGCCATGATAAACGCTTTTAAAGTTACGTTCGTTGTAAACAAATACCAGCACAAAATCTTTGTTGGCTGTTTTATAAACCAACTTGTTGTCCTTGACTATTGATGTAATATCGATTATCTCGTTAATGGAATTTGCGTTTACCGGAACAAGTTTTATACTTACTAATTCCACATCACTTGTTTCTTTAAAATTTTTAGTTCCGGGAGTTTGCTGAGTTTTGAAAGACAAATACTTTTCCAAATCAATATTTATATTGGAATTTGCTTTTACTGTTTCCCTTTTTATGCCCAATCGTTGCATGGTCTCATCGTCATTCAAAAAACGACCGCCAAAAGGCCAGCCAGAACCAACAATAAGATCGGTTATCATTCCAAGTTCTTTGGCTTCTTCACTGGCAGTTTTCACCATATTAATCCACTCCGTGCCCGCCCACTGAAGTGGTTTGGCTTCTGTTTTTTTCGCGTGTGGAGGCATTGCAATTGAGTTGATTTCCACCCCCCCGATGCCAGCGTTTTTCATAACAGCGAGTTCGCGTTTTATCTCATCTGCTTCCACACAGTTGCCGTTCCACCACCAGCGAACCATTGCCCGGGCTTCTGCTTCAGGATTTTGAAACTTTTCGAATAAAGAGTTTTTTTCTTTTTTTGCTTCACAACTAAAAAGTATAAAAACACTCAAAAGCAATATTTGTGTGATTTTCTTCATTTTCAATAAATTATGCGGTTTCAAATTTGAAATATTTCTGTATTTAACAAATTTTCACCACGTCAATATTTAGTTTATGCCCTGGTTCTTCATTCGTAAACACCTTTTCATACCTGGCAATTTTTAGTCATTTTTTGTGAATATTTCTTTTATGGCTTTCAGGTAAGCCATCCCGTTTACGATATCCGGTTCCAGATAGCTCCCTTCTGTCCATTCATTCCAGCAATTAATATTTAGGATTCTGGCGCCGTTTGGGTCAGCCAATAATTTCTCTCTTGTCATTTGGAGAGCTGTTTTGAAGTTTTCAGGAGTATTATTCCCGATAGTATTCATAAACGGATACCTCACGGGCGCCCATTCTGAATTCAAATCGCAGCGTGGAGTCGGATCCCAACCCATGGTCACATTGGGGAAATAGGGTACTCCGTATTCTGTTTTTACTTTGTCCCAATGCTTAAAATAGGCATCCCTAACATAGTTGAAATCGGTTTGCGTTTCGGGAAGTTGTACATGGTGAATCCAGACGTAAGAAGTGCTTGAATCAAATCCCAGCATTTTGATTAGCTCAGGAGTGTTGGACGGTGCTTTTTCAACTGGAAGAATTGGATTTCCCCAGGCAACCAGATTCCAGTGAACACCTGAGAGTCCGGCAGCAATGGCTTTTTCGCGCATCCGATCCATCGCTGCTTTTGTGGCTTCCATGCTACCAAACCCTTCCACAAATTTCTGAATATCATAAACCGAGAAATAGGCTTTGCCATCTATCTTCCAGTAATTTGACTTTTTAAAATATTTATTAATGACAAAATCAGATATTTCATCAAATCGTTCCGGGCTTATTATTCCAGGATATAATAATTTTTGTTCTGCTCCGCGAGTATATGGATGAATATCTGTCCAATCATGGTTCGCCCACATCAGCCCAAATTTTATGCGTTCACAATTTTTAGCTTTCAAAAAACCTTCGTCAATACAACGGTCGAGAAAAGGGCCATCTTCATACATGTACCAGTCAAAGATAAATGCATCAATACCATTGTCAGCAGCTGCATCAATTTTTTGAGCCATATGAACCGGATTCGCTTCATCCGTATAACCCCATGCCGGCACATTGGGTTGATGATGATTAGCAAACCGGGGTTTAGCATTTTTGACAAGTTCCCATTCAGTCCAACCTTTACCATGATAAGATGCATTGCGATTATCTTCATGGTAATTTGGAAAGTAATAGGCAGCCACTGTTATTTCATCATTTTCACTGTTGCTATTTGTTTTGTTTTCCGGTACACAGGCAACAAGTAGAGTGAACAAGATAATTGTTATGCCTAATATTTTTCCCATTTGTTTATTTATTAATCCTGGTTTAACAGATTTTCACCACATCAATATTTAGTATTTGACCAAGCTTTTCAATTTTATCAGCAATATGTCCCACACCAATTGCACAATGGTGAGCGGGACCTTGTTTCGACCATTGATTCATAAATTCTTTGGCTCCAATTGAAAAACGGTAACGACTATTGGTATTTCCAATTTGAAGGATTGCCCCTGAAACCGACTCTCCTTCCGCCACCAAAAGTGATACCCCATTGTAATTTTCTACTACCGAAAGGATAGTTACCGGGCCATATTTTACAGTCATTTGAATGGAAAGCCCTTTGCCAGGTTTTCCGTGATATATAGGAAGTGGCACCAACTTTACCCGCCCCTCAGCGATAGCTGGATGTGCAGGACCATCGTGACCAAGCATTACAACATCATCTTTAAAATCCATTAGATAGAATTCGGAGAATGATCCTCCTGCACCAAATTCAGCCATAATTTTCATGGCTTGTGCATTTTTTACTTCGCACTCTCCTGCCACTGGAATATTTTTACCAGTTAACAATGTATTGCCCGCAATTACCGATGTTACTATATTTTCGTATTCATTACCTGCTTCGCCTTCATAATAATAGGCCATTGAACCCAGGCAGTGGTTCTCAACCAATTTATCGAGAGCCACCGATGTTCGTGCTGCACGCTCAATTTCAGCCATTTCACATTCAGAGATAACTTCAAAAGATTCATGAAATTCTATTATCTTTTCTTCAAGGTCACTTTCGGTCACCTCATCCCGATGTCGTTTCAGCTCACACATTTCGAGCAATTCGATGTGGGTACCAAACACTGCCGACTGCTTGGTTATATCCGTGTAAACGTCTAACATACCACCGTAATAATGCCCCAAAATACCCAGACGATTATTTCGCAGAGATGCTGCCACGCGAGCTACTTCAGTCCATTCTGAAATGTCGCTCCAGGCTTCTTTGTCTTGTAAATACCCGGTTACAAAATCGTATTGAATGCCCGCACGATTGAATACAGAAGCAATCTCGGGAACAGAACATGCCTGGCAGTGCTCCAACCAAACACCAGTCATTTTACCGCGATCGCCTAATGCATTAAAAGCTTCGTAATCCAGCTGTGCCACAGGTTGAAGATTAAGAATAACAATTGGCACTTTTACTTTTTGAGCCACCGGCAAAACAGTTGACGACAAAGCATAGGTAGAAACATATAAAAACACGATTTCAACATCGCTTTGCTTTAGTAAATCAGCTGCTTCTCTGGCCTTAACAGGATTATCAACCATTCCGGCATCAACCACCTCTACACCAAATTCTTCAATATTAGTTTTAATCTGATTTTGATACCCTTTTAGTTTATCCAGAAGCCCTTCGAACTGATCCCAATATGTATCCAAACCAATTCCGAATAATCCAACTTTAGTCATTTTGTAAATTTTCTGGTAATTTAAATCTTTTTTTACTCCTTTGCCTGTTCTCTTCTGCAAATTTTATTTTCCAATCATTTCAACAGTAACCGGTCCAATTAATCCCGACGAATGTGGTTCCTCATCTTCTCTAATGTCATCAACCAAATGCCAGGTGTAACGATCTTCTTTCGGTAATTTTTTATCTTTTATCAGTTGATTACGCCAAAGGTTAACCACTTCAATTTCAATTTTATTCGTGCCCTTTTTAAAAAACTCAGTTGCTTTTAAACGATAAGGTGCTATCCATGTTCCGCCAATATCTTGTCCGTTGATTCTCACTTTCGCCATTACACCCACATTACCCAGATTGATAAAAAGCTCCTCGTTTTCAGGAATGTTATTTAACTCAAAAGAAGTTTCATAAGTTGCAGTGCCGGAATAGAATTTTATTTTTTCATTGTCGGAAAGTGACCAATCTGGCAAGGACTTAAATTTAACCGGAGCCTTGGGACCAATGTCTTTATTTTGAAAATCAACCGTCCACTCTGTTTCAACGGTTTGTATTTGTTTGAACTCCGGGAAGTTCTTTTCAAAACCGTTTCCTATATTTTCATCGTTATTTATAAACACAACAAACCAACTACGGTGTGCCTCCATTTTTAGAGGAACGGAGGTTCGTCCATTTACTTCGGTGTATTCATTCAAAAACCTAATTTCTCCGGTTACCGCATTCCACAATTGAGGTTTCATTCCGCTTACTCTAAATGATGGTTCGAAATTTACCTCCTCTTCACTTTGGTTTGTCAGGAAATAAATCTCCATGCCGGGCATGTTGCGGTGTGTCCAGAGCACAGGAACATCACTTTTATAATTCACATCTTTTTCAACATTCAATGTCTCTAAAGTTGACTTTAAATCTAATTCATCAACCACAAAACCATTCCCATATTTTTTAATTTGAGTGTTGTTATCGATTTCTGCTCCCCAAAGTTTTTCAGCCAATTCTTTTACCTGCCTGTCGCTTTCGGGAAAATTTGCAAGGCTCGGTGATTTATCGGGTGCCTGACCAAAAACAACACCGCCCTGCGTTACCAATTGTTCAATTTTTGCCAGTAATTCAGGGCGCATCGTATTCATTGGAGGCAGCACCATAACACGGTAAGAAGTTCCATCGGGCAAAACAAATTTACCATCTTCAACAGAAAGTCTGTTTAAAATCACTTCTGCATTAATATAATCGTAAGAATAACCTTCGGGTAACTCCGGGTTTCTGGCGCCGGTCATCATTGGAGCATCTTCGCCAATAAAATAACAGACATCGGCAACATATTTACCTTGCTGCAACAAATGCTGGCAGCGGCGCAAATATTCGATCCATGTTTTAGATTGTTTGAACCAGGTATTGTGCCGGTTAAACTCGGTGCTAAACCAGGCATTTACTCCGGGCACGCGATTGTCGTCGGGTTGATGAATATACAAATGAAGTACAAAATGATTTATCCCTTCAGTAAAACTCAGTCACCACGTTTTTTTAACATTGCCGGGTGCCTTTGAAATGCTTTCCCTGAAGCAGTAAAAGCCTCGGCAGAAGTTACAGGCTTACCATAAATGTGCGCTGCCGATGAACCCGATTTACATTCAATATTACCCAAAGTTCCTTCGTTCCAAAACTCACCCGCCACTAAATTCGATTGCCCGCCATACATCAAAAATTCGGAAGGAAATCCCCAGTGTCCGTAATTTTCGAGCCAAAGTTTTAGGTTGTTTTCATTGCTCACCTCGCGCAAACCACCAACATATTCGTAAGCCACTGCATCGGCAACCGACCGTCGCAAATCCCATAAAAACCGGTTAGACTCTTCAACACTGTTGACTATTTTTCCGGCAAAAACAGGTAAGTATTTTTTGGGATTGTACCCAAATTTTTCTTCGAATGTTTGTTCAAAACCATCTGTCCAGTTTTGCGATCCCTGCTCGTAACTATCGGCAATAACATACTTCAAAGCATCTCTGTTTTCAACAGGAACACGTTTTAATAATTCACCCACATAATTCTCGTAATGCAAACGAGCTATTTTGCTACTTGCTTTGTCAATTTCGTAGCCTTTCCCTTGCGGAGCTGAAGGAGAATTTGTTGTTCCGGTCGGTGTCATTCCAAAACGCATTACTGTCCACTCACCTTCCGGTACATCCCAGATCAGCAGTCCGTTGGCATCCATTTTATCAGAAATATCAATCACCTCAGAACCTCTGATTTTCAACTCCTCAGTATTAATATTTTCCTGATTCTCCCAGATATAACTATTCCATTTCGGTAAAGGTGAAGGGAACATTTTACCCAATTTCTTTTCAACATAATGTTCTAAAACCGGTTCTTCAGAGATGCTTATTTCGGAGAATCCAACATTCGCTCTCCATCTTTGACCTCTGTTCATACAAACTAATCTAAATGCATCAGAACGAACATCGGGCAATGAAATAGCAACTGCACCAAATCTGTCAGGGCCAACATTTACCGCGGTGTTCTGTCGTTCAAACAAAAACGTTTTAATCGATTTATATTCTCCATCAACAAATGCAAATAATTCACAATTCGCATCAAATCCATTCTTCCCCGGAAATAACTGAATACTTCTGGCATGAATAATTTCTTTCGATTTAATATCAATTGAATACTCATTGGCTCCGGCATTAAAATATGAAACCGACAATCGATCACCATCTATAAGGGCACGTGCATCATCTATTTGAGGAGTTATTTTAATACTTGAATTCTTATTGGTCAGCTTTGTCTTTTCGGTTTGCAAAGTTGGAAATGCCAAAACATGTGAGTCCTGAAACTCCTTTTTGGGTTGAGTTAATTGTAGCTCCACTTTCCCCGAACCTTTTACCGTTGTCTCTGAATAAACCATGTGACGCATGGCCATTTCGGGTTTTACCCAAGGGCCACCAGACATACTCCAACCGGGGCAGTTAAATGTGCCAATATCAACACCTATTCGTTTGCCTTCGTTTACCGCATGAACCATACAATCCCACCACTCTTCGCTAAGCATTGGAACGGGGCCATCCACCTCTTCAGGATTAATATTACCAATAAAAGCTGCACCAATTCCCACCTCTTTCATTGCTTCGAGGTCTTTGGTAATCCCTTCTTTGGAAATATCGTCGCCAATCCAATACCAGTAACACCAAACACTATTTGTATCGTGTGGAGTTACAAATCCGGTTTGGATATTTTGGAATTCTGCAGGAGGCATTTTTTCTGATGAAGTACATTGAGCCATTAAAAATACTACACAAAAAAGTGTGAGTATTTTTACAGATGTGTTTTTGATATTCATGATTAGTATTATTTTTTAATCCTAAAATTACTTTTTATTAGTTTCCAGAATAGTAACCGGTCCTAACAATCCGGAAGAAAGAGGCTCTGTAAACCGAAATGACCTCATCGCTGATTTTGTAGTAAAAGTGTACCTGCCGGTGGTAAATTCTTTGCCTCCCATCAAGCCATTCTCAAATTTTACGGTTCTTACATTGGCGTCGGGTTCTTGACTGTCTCCCAACAAACGATTAATCCAACGATTGGCAACTTCTATTTCAAGTTTATTTTCTCCTTCTTTTAAAGCACTTGAAATGTCAATACGCCATGGTGCGCACCAAACTACACCAATATCTTTTCCATTCAGTTTCACACGTGCAATATCATTTACAACTCCAAGATCGATGTAATATTTTTTGTCTTTTATTTCATCAATAGAAAATGTCTTTTTGTAGGTGGCAATTCCTGAATAGTATTTTATCCCACGCATTTCGTGTTGCGTCCAGTCTTGTAACTTATTAAATTCGATATTTTCAGGACCTCCAAGTTTCGAATCGAACGAAACATTCCATGCCCCTTCAATTGTTTTTAGTTTATTAAAAACCAGGAAGTTTCCTTTTCCAGTTCTTGCAATTGCTTTTTGTTCTTCAGTAGTTGAGAAAGTAATAAAGAAACTTTCATGCGGGAAGAATTGTAAAGGGATTGTGGTCATTCCATTTTCTACTGAATAATCCCTAATCTTTCTTGTCTCTCCGGTTGTTCCTATCCACAATTCAGGCTCGCCTTCTGCACGAAATACGCATTCAGTAGTTTGAAAGGATGCAGTTCTGTTGGCTACAAAATAAATATCCTTATCCGCTGTTTTGCGGTGACCAAAGCGAATCGTGTTGTTCTTCGAACTAAAATCTTCGCTAATATTCAATTGAGACAAAAGCTCAGCCGTATTTTCATAGCTGGGGTAAAGAATGTCAGAAGTCATATTTGAGAGATTGCCTCCCCAATAAATTGAACCTTCCCCAATAATTCGTTCACTTAACTTGCCAGGTGTTTCAATTGATCCCCACAATTTATCAGCCAAGGTTTTCACTTGATTATCGCAATTTGGGAAATCGGTTAAACTTGGTGATTTTAACGGAGGTTTGCCAATTATCTTCGCTCCTTTTTCTATGAGTGAAGTGATCTTTTCCAGCAATTCGGATGTCATTGTTTCAAAATTGGGTAGCACCATTATTTCGTAGGAAGATGCTCCCGGGAAAACGATTTTACCATTTTCCACATCAGCTCTTTCCAGTAGCATTTTAGGTGAACATGCATCAAAACTGTATCCTTTTTTATCAGGAATAGGACCATTTTCTTTCAGCGCATCCTTTGGAGCAATAAAAACCATTGGAGCTCCTTCCGGTGTTAAATAAAGAATGTCAGAAACGGCTTGTCCCTGCTGCATCATGTGTGAACAACGGCTTATGTAGTTGTGATAGGCCTCCACCATCGGCCACCAGGTTTGCCCCCTGTCCCAATGCACTCCGTACTGCCCCATGGTCATGCCGGGTCGGTATTCGTCTCCCAACGGTTTATGTGCAAACGTGTGATATACAAATCGATTTACCCCCATTGCCAATGCCCAGTCGCTTTGGTCTTTCATCGACCAGGGATATTGTTGCCATGCTTCGCTGTTATTTGAAGTAAAAACCTCAGCACCCACAACTGGCTGCCCTGTAATATGCGAAATAGAAGTAGCTTCAACAACCGCATAATGCGTGTTATACCCAAATCTTTTACTCCAGAATTCAGCCATAATTACATCGGCGACTGCTCCCAAATCAAGGTCGCCGGCTGGGTTCATGTCATAGGGTTCTATGGTTAGCTCCAAACCGTTTTTATGTGCGTAAGCTTTTGCAAATTCGGCATGATTTTCTAAAAGTAACTCCTGACAAGTTTTGCGGAGATCCCATAAAAAACGTTCGCTGGCTTCAACGCTTCCCACAGCCCGTCCGGTATAGGTTAGAAAATAGGGTTCCGGATCATAGCCTCGTCTTTTTTCAAATTCCTCAACAATCCCATCCGTCCAGTTTTGTGAACCGCTCTCCCAGCTATCCATATGAAAACCGGTCCAGCCAACCCCCTCTTTTCGGGGAGAAGTTTTCTTTAGCAGGACATCGGTATAATTTTTTAGATGATTTCCAAAAGCTTTTGCGTCTAATTTATTCGATTCTAGACCAATCGCGGGCTCGGGAGAAGGACGTGTGCTGGCACCCGTTACACGGATTCCCATCCTCACAATAGTCCATTTTCCTTTCGGTGCATCCCAAACCAAATGTCCATCTTTTTTTAAGTACTGAGAAATATCAATGATATCTTTCTGGTTTAGAATTTTACTTTCTTTCGCTTCTTCATAATTGGCAAGTGCAGGTAAATGAGTTTTCACATTTGGACTGGAAGAAATAGGATACCTTTCATAGAGGGCTTTTTCGTTGATATCTTCAATAACTGCTTTTGCTGAATTTGGGATGGCATAAACAGCTACATCTTCATAATATGGATCTTTCATTGTATGCCAGGGAGTACTTCGTTGTTCAGGAATTGGAAGTGTAATGTTTATTTTTTTATTGCCAGATACTTCTGTTTCACTAAAAACCAAGTGCTTCATCGATTCTTCGGGTTTTACCCACGGGCCACCGCTTCCACACCAACCGGGGCCGGCGCCTAATAATATTTTAATACCAAGTCGTTCTGCTTCCCTAACCGCATGTACATATAAATCCTGCCACTCTTCACTCATAAAGTCAACCGGACCGCGCGGAACTCCAATGCCTACTTCAAGAAATATTAAGTTACTGATTCCAACTTCTTTCATGGATTCGAGGTCTTTGGACATTTCTTCGCGGTTCAAATTCCCGTCCATGAAATACCAATACACGCCAGGACGCGAAGAATCTGGTGGGTTTTTAAATGATTCTTTCAGTTGATCAACAGATGCAGTTGTACAGCTAATCATCATTACCGACAAAATGGACACAACTGTTTTAAGCCTGATGATCGATTGAAAGATAATTTTGTGAATTTTCATTGTGATGGTATTAAATCTTTGTATTGAGTACTATTTTTATGAATAAATAAATAAAATTCAAAGCTGTAAATAAAAGATTAATGGAAAGTATTCAGGAAGTAAGGGAGTTTAAATCTTAAGGTTCAAACTCCCGTTCCCATTTATTTTGCAATAAAACAAGTTTTACAACTATGCGGAAATAATTATCTTTTATATACTCAAAAAGTATCTTTTAAAATTATTTAATTATCCGCCTTCAACAGTTCAAATGGTTCAAACAATCCGTAATTATTCAGGTAATATTGATCGTAAGCGGGTTGATGTTCCGGAGCTATATTCCATCCGTGCGGGCCATATATCCAACTTATTCTACTCTCGTAAAACTGCCCAAAAGTATTCTTCAGGCTTCCCACAACACGAACCGTAATTTCATTCTCACCTTCAATAAGAAATTGCGTTACATCTAATTCTTCAGGTGCCCAGAAAATTATACCTGCTTCCTTATTATTAACCAGCACTTCAGCAACCGTTCCATTCCACTTATTCAGTTTTACCTTAAAGTCTGATGATTTCTTTTCAATTGTGAATTTCTGCGAATAAGATACTTTATTAGAATAAAAGATGTAACCAGAATCCTTCCACGAACCCAAACTATTTAATGTTCCCTTGCTGATTTCAAAACCCACCTTTTTGGGATTAACCTTAAAATCTCCGATGATATAAATTGGCATCAGCTCAGCAAAAATAGACATCTGTTTTGCTTTAAGCAAAATTGTATTTTTTCCGGTTTTTGCAAACTCTCCAATTTTATACAGAGGAAAATCTTTGTCGATCCAAAATTTTCCATTCTCTTTTTTAACCAAATTTCCGTTAATACTTACAGTCCATAATTCAGGTCGCTCAACCACTACTTTTAAACTGGAAAGATCTGTTCCCTCTGCCACTTGAAAGTGATATTCAGCATCAAATCCCGAATTTTCCGAAAAGTTATCAAGTTCAAGGTATTCTTTTTTGTATTGTATTTTATGCTGCCAGGGATTCCCGAACTCAATACCATTTTCTTGATATAAAGAAACCAAAGCATCCATAAAATAAGCATTTTTCATTTCTGCTTTTGGAGTTTTTAAATCTAAATAATTCAACACAAGAATATTTTCTGATGCAGTTTTTACCTTAATATCTTCTGCTCCCACAATCTCTTTCCAATCAGATTTTTTAGCTACCAATTCAGGTTCATTCTCCTTTTTAGCAGAAACAAAATATAATGCACTTCCAACAGGTTCCAGTTGAAGATCGAAAACCATTTTCCCATTTTCCTGTGTACAGGAAACCAGGTTGGTTTGTCCATTTTCCAAATCCATTTTAACTACACTTTCCCCAATTGCCGATATTCTGGCATTAGATTTCGAATCCTCATCTGAATTTACAAAAAACAGCAATTGACCATCTTTCAATATTCGACGCTGGTGATATAATTCACCACTCATCCCTTCTTCAACAACAGAAAACTCATCGGGTAATAATAGTTCTTCACACTTTAATTCGTCAATGCTATTTGCCACAATCCATTGATTCGGATATTTCTTTTGAAGATTTGAACCCTCAACACTTTCAATACCATCTACTCTTGTAATATTCCTATTAAAGGACAACACTTTGCCACCACCGGCAAGGTATTCATTAAGCAACTCAAGTGTTTTTTGGTCAACATTCTCCATACTTTCAGGAATAACAACCAGGTTATATGTCCGCTCACCTACAACAAACTTGTCTTTGTTTATACTTCCCAGTGTTTTCAAAACATGTTCAGACCCAAGATCATATTCAACATGTTTTCTTTCCAATTGATAAACAAAATCTTTAAAATCGTGCTTAATATTATCAATAACCGGATGCCTTTTAGTTTTTGAATAATACATCCATACCGATGTATTTGGTTGCAATACCAGAGTAGTATTTATTTGTTCGCCAGCAGCCATTGCCATACTTATACGCCCAATATAATCACCAATTTTATTGTAGCTACTCCACCACGGTTCGTGATAGGAAAAGGATGGAGGATAATCAAACTTCCGAACTCCTTTTAAGGTATAATACGACAAGTGTTGGTTTACAAAGTTTACTCCAAGAACCCCTTGCCAATCGACAAGACGCTTATATTTTTTGAAATCCATATCCCAACCGCCGCCGCCGTAGGTTTCACTTAGAGTTCTGTTTCTACCAGCCTGATTAGCTGCGCTATGT
>JABMPI010000096.1 GCA_013203755.1 Bacteroidota bacterium | reverse complement strand
CCCAAATGGCGATAAATGCGTGATGATGGTCCGGCGTCGCAATCATTACCGCTTCAATGTCTTTTTGATCCAGACATTTGCGCCAATCGGTGTATTGTTTTGCATTTGGAAATTCTTTTGCAGCCAATGCCATGTTATCTGAATTAACATCGCATAGAGCAACAACATTTTCGGTTTTTAAATTTTCCCAGTAACTTTTCGCCCGACCATAAACCCCTATTACTGCTATATTTAGTTTATTACCGGCACTCTGGCTATTGGTAGCACAACCCGGAAGTAACAGAAGTCCAACGCCGGTTGCAGCCGCAGATTTAACAAAATTTCGTCGTTTCATAATTTTAGTTGATTTAGGTATAAAATATTGGCTTAAGTTATTGAATTACTTTAAATAGTACAACACTATTTTGAACTTAGTTTTAAGAAATTCAATCTTTTTATGTAAAATAAGTAGGAGGCTATTTTGAATTATTTTTGCCGGTATACTATTAGGCTTATGATTTTTTGAATGAGAAACGGGTACTTGTTTTATATTTTAACCACCCTTATCCAGTATGGATCGGGCCAGGCTCTCCCTGGAAGAAAAGCAGAATAATCCGACCCGCCCATATTTTAACCACCCCGTCCCGTATAGATCGGGACACCCCTCCCTGGAAGAAAAAGGAGGGGAAATAGAAATAGTGAAAATGTACTAAAGATTATTTTATCTAACCTTTTTTCACAAATTGCACATCTGCGCCATAAGGAGAAATCCCATTCAATAGCTGCAACTACTTTACAATGGCAACATCTAATTTTTCTTTCAAATCACTTATTACATCCAAATAATCCGGATTTTCAACTAAACTATTAAATTCATTCGCATCGTTTTCCAAATCATACAACATTGAGAAATCAGCATTTATTTTATCTTTTCGCCATTCGGTGTATCGGTATTTCGAAGTGCGGATTCCATAACCACGAGGTGATCCCATGGTAAATTCATATCTTTTACCGAGTATTTCAACATCATTCAACTGAGGGTTCAAACTCAATCCCGATAGTTTATGGGGAGGTTCAATACCTGCAAGTTCACACAGAGTTGGATAAATATCAATCAGTCCGGTGAGGTTGCTGCACTTTTTCCCTTTCTCCTTTTGCCTCGGATCAAAAATTATTAAGGGTACACGACATGCCTCTTCAAACATCGACGATTTATGCCAGTGCCCGTGTTCTCCTAACATAAATCCCTGATCGCCACAAAAAACAATTATGGTATTTTCAGCCAATCCTTCCTTCTCCAGTTCATGAAGCAACTCTCCCACTAATTCATCTACAAAATGGATAGCTGCATAATAAGCATGTGCATAATTCCGACCATGTTCTTCCGAAATAAAATTAAAACCGGGAGCTTTTAAATGCCAGTTAATTTCAGGAATATCATCGCGATCGTTTTCAGGAATAACGGGAATTTTGTATGTTGAAATATCAATGGCATCCCAATGTTTTTTGGGAACTATCATTGGCGGGTGCGGACGATAAATTCCGTAAGCCAAGAAGAATGGTTTGCCTGTTTTATTCGGATTATTTTCCTTTAACAATTGTATAGCATTTTTCAAACCTTGCCCGTCAGCCATTTCAGGATCATTAATTTCTGGTGATGAATACCTAACCCGAACTCCAGGCCCGGCAGTATTTCCTACACTGGTAGCTTTTTCCCAATTTTGTTGAACGGCGTCCCAACCCGTATTATTAATGGCAACATTCCAGGCAAGTGTATCGTCCGTTCCAGCTTTTCCAATTCCAGCCGGAATTCCCATATGAAATATTTTCCCCACACGAGCCGTAAAATATCCATTCTCGCGAAATAACCGGGGAAGGGTAACAACTCCTGGAAGCATTTCATTAAAAGTATTTCCGGCATTAGATGTGTATCCACTCTCGAACGGATACAATCCGGAAAAAAGCGATGCGCGACTGGGACCACAAGTGGGGTACTGACAAAAATTATTGGCAAACAAAACTCCTTTATCAGCCAATTTGTCGAGGTTTGGAGTAACGGCAACCAAATCGCCGTAACATGCCAATCTATCTGCCAAATCATCTGCAATTATAAAAAGCACATTGGGTGGTTGCTCGATTTCCTCTTTTATATTACAGCCCGAAAACAGAGCAACTATTAAGCACACTAAAATTGTTTTATCTTTTAGTCCCATAAATACTTTTTATTCTCTTGTTTGTTTTTCTTAATTTGAAACCTGAACCGTTATTTCAGCCGATTTTATTTCCTCCGACTTTGCCGTCAAAGTGATTTCGCCTTTCTCTTTTCCCGATTTTACAATTACCAAACACCTTCCTTTATAGGCTTTTCTTTGAGCTTGCTGAAAACTTTCAACACTCATTGGGTTTGAACTGGCTACAGCAATAATTTTTCCAGGTCCCTCAATTTCAAACTGAACCAGATTTTCTGTTTTGGGATGAAGTAATCCGTTTGCATCAACCAAATCTACAACTATGTAACTCAAATCTTGTCCATTGGCAGTTAACTCAGTTCGGTCGGCAGATAATTGAATTTTGGTTGGAGTGCCGGCAGTTTTTAAAACATTGGTGAAACTTTCGCCATTTTTATTTGTTGCAACCGCTTTTAGTTCGCCAGACTGATATGGGACACTCCATTTTGCAATGTATTCATTTTCAAGATTGGTTTCTTTTACTCCCAGCGATATTCCATTCAGAAACAGTTCCACTTTTTCGTAACCTGAATAGACATTCACCTCCAGCGGCTGGTTTTCGAAACCGTCCCAGTTCCACTCAGCGACTAAATCGTGCCAGTGCCATTTGCTCCAACTTGCCTGGTTTTCTTTTACCGGAAACGAAGGAACCGGAGGTTTCACGAAAACAGACAAACGCTGTCCTTCTTCCCAAAGCACATCTCGGTAGTACGATTGTGGCCGTTTAAAACCACAAATATCAATGTCGCCGCAAAACGCGTGGTTCCATGGGTAATAATTTTCGTCGTGCGGATAACCGCGCCAACCAATACTTGCTTCGCCCAGATAATCGAAACTGGTCCAGACAAAGTCGCCCAAAACATATGGATAATTTACGGCATCCATCCACGAACCAAAAGCTTCCAACGCGTACGATTCTGAGCAATACATTATCCGGTAGGGAATGCGTTCGTGGTCTTTTTCAAAAATACTTCTCTGCCCGTGATCGCCACCAAACGAATAGTTATAACCAGAAATATCCAGCGTAGCAAAGTAGGGATCTTTGTCGGGTCCCAAACCGTTTACAGCCGATGTTACCGGTCTTGTTGAATCCAGTTGTTTTATATATTCAACCATCATTTTTGCAGTCTCCGCTCCTTCGGGTTCTCCGCGTTCAGGAATTTCGTTGCCAATGCTCCACATAATAATGGAAGGATGGTTCCGGTCGCGCAAAACCATGGCATCCACATCTTTTTTCCACCATTCATCGAAATACAAATGGTAATCCTGCGGATTTTTTTGCTTCCGCCACATATCGAAAGTTTCGTCAATGACTAAAATCCCCAAACGATCGCAGGCATTTAAAAATGCTTCCGACGGCGGATTGTGCGCACAGCGAATGGCATTGTATCCATTGTCTTTCATAATTTCAATGCGTCGTTCTTCTGCCCGATCGTAAGCAGCAGCGCCCAGCGGACCATTTCCGTGATGCATGCAACCACCCTTTAAAAGGGTAGGTTTTCCGTTCAGTAGAAATCCTTTTTCCACACTAAATTCTATGGTTCTAATTCCAAAACTTTCTTCCACCAAATCAAGTTTTTTCCCTTTTTCATCCTGAACTTCAATTACAGCGGTATATAAATTTGGATGTTCGGGCGACCAAAGATCCGGAGATTCAATTTGAACCGATTGTAATTCTGATATTTCAGTTCCGGCAGTTACCTCTTTTTTACTTTCTTTTGTTGCCACTTCATTTCCCGACTGGTCAAAAATACGGGTAACAATTTGAAGGTATTTATTTTCTTTTGAACTATTTAAAACAGTTGTTTTCACTTCAACTACAGCCATTCTTTCTGAAACTTCGGGAGTTGTTATCGAAGTTCCCCAGGTTTTTACATGTACAGGTTCGGTTGCTTTCAGCCAAACATGCCGGTAAATTCCCGACCCCGTGTACCACCGGCTGTTTCGCCCTTCGTTTTTCACCTGAACGGCGAGAACATTCTCTTCACCAATCTTTACCAACCCGGAAATATCAAACTCAAAAGCGGTGTAACCGTACGGATGATTTCCCAAATGTTCGCCATTGAGCCAGACATCGGCATTCATATAAACACCTTCAAATTCAATACTTATCTTTTTATCATCAAAATCTTTAGACACCTCGAAAGATTTACGATACCAACTTATTCCACCGGTGAGATAACCACCATCAATTCCGCTGATTGCTGCTGAATTAAAGGGAGAATTTGTTCCCTGAAAATCTTCTACACTCCAATCGTGTGGCAAGTCAACACCACGCCAGGAAGCTACTTCCAACTCAGGATTTTGTCCGTTTTCAATATCGCCCCGATGAAATCTCCAATCGAAATCGAATAATATTTGTTGGCGGGGATTATCCGCTGGATTTGTTTTTTGAAGTTGAGCACATGCACAAAGCAGAAAAGAGAAAAATATTAAAGAAATAAGTTTTACAGGTTTAGTTTTCATTTTAATTACAATTTAACTTTCAAATAGGCCTTCAGAATAGATTTACAAATTTAAAACTATAAAGAATCTTCAATATGAACACAGATGACGCTGATCAATTAGATAATCACTGATAAGAATCTGCGAAAATCGGTTAAATCCGTGTTCTACTTTTTAAAATTCATTTTCAATACTATTCATCGATTTTTCCACTTCTGAATTATCGTTTTCAATTGCTTCAAATAATCCTCATCCGATTCTGAATAAACCTTGTTATCCACTTTTTTAATATCTTCTTCTTTCGTGGCATTGTAACGAATCGGTGGATTTTCATCGGTGCAAAACAGGTAATTATCTTTCACTAAATTGGTAGTTGCTTTATGAAAGCGCAACGGTGATTTTGCAATGTTATAAATCAGATTATTTGCAACAACCAAATCTGTAATTCCTTCATCTAAAAACATACCGTTACTTTCGGCGCGGCCTGCATTTATTTCTACATCGTGAATATGATTGTTAAGTATTTTACTTCCCGGTTGAAGTCCAAGCATATAAATCCCACCGCCATCGCTTAAAATCTGCATAATATGATGGATGTGGTTTCCTTCAATTAAATTCTCGCGACAAGGCGTTGCATTGGGGCTCCACTCCCATCCTATTGAAATGCCCGAGTAAGGCAATTCGTAAATTTCGTTATTTTTAATGGTAGTATTTGCAGTAAACCCGCACCAAATTCCAATAGCACCATAAAATTGCGCACCACATTTTGTGACGGTACAATTTTCTATCATATTGCTTTTTGCCACTTGTTCAGGTGCTTTTTGCCACCACACTTCACCATCAATAAACCGGTCGCGTCCTTCACCAATCATAATTCCGTTTCCGGAAATATCATTAAAATGCGAATTTTTAATTGAACAGGATTGGCAAGCTGTGGACAACCAAACTGCGGAAGCGCCCAAATTTTCGAAGGCACAATTTGTAAAAGAGCAGCTTTCTGCCCATTCAACTTTTATAGCGGAAGGTATTTCGGTCCAGCCACTCTTTGGTCGTGCATCTATATAACAAGCTTGTACCCCGCAATAACCACCATCAGGAATTTGCCAATTGCAATGACGAAATGTAATCCCTTCAAAATGAATGTTTTTTATGGGTTTATTCTCATTTCCTTTTATCTGAATTAAACTTTCGGCAAAAGGAACTACAATTTCAGAAGTTTCAGGATTTTCGTTTTCCGGTAATTTCAAATATACATTTCCCTCCACAGAACTAAAATACCATTCGTAATCAGCATCCAGAAACTCCATTGCGTTTTCAAGGTAATAACGAGGATTTTTCTCCCATTGGTCGAGGTTAAAAAAATCAGGGCTTTTTGTTCCAATAGAATCTACGGCGATTAGATTATTTTTACCAGAATCAATCTCTTTTACGCCAATTCTGGAAATTGACCAATCGTGAAGTAAAATCAATTCCACGCCATCCACATTTTCAGGAATGGGAAAGTCTCCTTTTTCAAAAAAGAAATTGGTTCGTCTGTCATTACCAACTTTTTCTACACGCAAATAATCCTGGTTAGGAAACCTTGCCCGTGTTGCACGTTCACCACCAATAAAAAGTTCCCGTGGATTCCAATTTTTATTTTTTGGCAGTTGAGCCACCCAAATTCCTTTATTATTTTTCTTCCAGCTGGTGATTAATTTCCCTCCTGAAATAACGGGTTTCTCTTTGGTTAAAGCTTTTATAATTATCTTATTATTTCCACCAAATTTAGCAGATTCGAAAACAATTGGTTTCTCAATATGGTAAGATCCGCCATCTATAAAAATAGAATACACCCCTTCTCCCTTTTTTTGCATACTTATTTGTACCGCATCTTTTGCTCTTTCCAAACTGGCAAATGGTTTTTCTTTGGTTCCTGCATTTGAATCGCTCCCATTTACCGAAACATAAAAATTATTAGCTTGCGCAAAAAACGGGATTGCACAAACAATCGAAATAATAACAAGATTTTTTTTAAACGGAAAGACAAATTTTTGACAGTACTTCATAGTTTTTGATTTAGGGTTCTAAAATACCTTAAAAACCCGATATTCAAAAATTATAAACAAATCGTTTTGTCAATCGTTTACCTATTGAACCGAAGACCAAATGGTCGTTATACTAAAGTATGTACAAAGAAAAAACTGAATTGACAACTACCAATAAAATAACTACAAAGGAAGCTTTGGAAGATTATTATACTGTTTATTTAAGTAGACAATTAAGTATTTTAGGGCGGCGCGAAGTGCACATTGGTCGTGCACATTTTGGAATTTTTGGTGAAGGGAAAGAGGTGGCTCAGGTTGCTTACGCTAAAACTTTTAAAAAGGGTGATTGGCGCTCAGGTTACTATCGCGACCAAACCTTTATGCTGGCACTGGGACTTTTGCAGCCAGAAGAGTTTTTTTCAATGATTTATGGCGATACCAACGAGGAGTCGAATCCATCGACAGTCGGACGTAATTTCAACAACCACTTTAGTACTTCGAATATTAACACAAAGGGAGAAATAAAAGACCTCTCTGAAAAATATAATTCTGCTTCCGATGTCTCACCCACAGCCGGGCAAATGCCGCGTTTGCTGGGTTTGGCACAAGCATCTAAAATTGTAAGACAACAACCGGAATTAAAAAAACACCTTCAAAATAATGTAAACGGAAATGAAGTTGCTTTTGGAAGTATTGGCGATGCCAGCACAAGTGAAGGTATATTTTTTGAAACAATAAATGCGGCTGGGGTACTGCAAGTACCTTTGGCAGTTGCAATATACGACGATGGTTTTGGAATTAGCGTACCCATTGAATTACAGACTACAAAATCAAGCATATCGGAAGCTTTAAAAGGCTTTGAAAAAGAAGAGGGAACAAACGGGGTTTTTATATACAAATGTAAAGGATGGGATTATCAGGCACTTGTAAAAACATTTGCCGATGGAATTTCGAAATGCAGAACATCGCAAACTCCTGCCGTGTTTCATATTTATGAAGTTACGCAGCCACAGGGGCATTCAACCTCGGGATCGCACGAACGCTATAAAACCAAAGAACGTTTAGCTTGGGAAAAAGAGTTCGATGGAATTAACCAAATGAGAAAATGGCTATTGGAAAGCGGAATTGCTGATGAAGAGATGCTTGAAGAATTGGAAAAAAACACACGGAAGAGAGTAAAAGAAGCACGGGAAAAAGCATGGAGAAATTTTGCGAATGCATACGAGCAAGAGAAAAATGAATTGAAAGAGATTCTTTTTAAAATTAACAACAAATCGAAATTAAACATTGAACGGTTAAACGATTTTGAAAGAATTTCGCAAAAATCGTTTCCAACACGACGGTCGTTTTTAAGTTTTGCAAAACGACTTTCGCTGGAAAATCATTTAAATAATAAAGTTGTTAATGAAAGGGCTGAATTAAGAGATTGGATAAAGCGCTTCGAGGAAAAAACCGCCGGGTTTTACAACAGTAAATTATACCGCGAAGGAGAAGACTCTACATTAAATGTAAAAGCAATTCCTGTAAAATACGATTCAAACTCAAAAGAGGTAAACGGGTCTGAAATCGTCAATAAAAATTTCGATGTTCTTTTTAATAAATACCCCAACCTGGTAACTTTTGGAGAAGACACCGGCAAACTTGGTGATGTAAACCAGGGAATGAAAGGAATGCAGGAAAAATATGGAATTGAACGGGTTTCGGATACCGGAATTCGCGAAGCTACAATTATTGGTCAGGGAATTGGATTGGCCTTGCGCGGTTTTCGTCCTATTGCAGAGATTCAATACCTCGACTACGTTAATTATGCCCATTCGCAACTGAGCGACGATTTGGCGAGTATGCAATAT
>JABMPI010000095.1 GCA_013203755.1 Bacteroidota bacterium | reverse complement strand
TTCCATAATTACCCACTCGGTTTGTTCGTTGTTTTCCTCTGTTCTAATATATCCAATCCCGTCACTATCGGCAAACCAACCCGGTTTATCTGGCGAAACCGATTCACGGTTGTAACTACTGGCTTGTAAACATTGGTAGCCACTTTCAGGGAAACGCGTAATTTGCTCACGATCAACCATTTCATTCAAGAGTGTGGTGAGGTTAATTTCTTTTGATTGTTGCTGGCACGCTGAGATAATTACTGCAGCGAATAGCAGAGCTATAGCATAATAATTTTTCACGATATTAAATTTTATGTATTTTTTTACCCACCTCTATAATCTGATCCAGATGATGCGGAAGAATTTCTCCTTCAGGGCTGGTAACCACTTCAAGACATAATACACCTTTGTTTTTTACAATCTGTTCAACTTTATTAACAAGTTCTTGTGATTCAAATTGCAAGCCATGTCCTCCCCATTTCTCACCCAGATAAGTAAATAAAAACCATTGTACACCATCGGTAACCCACCTTTCTGATGGCAATTCATCAATGGTCCTCTTTTCACCCGAGCTGTAGTCGCAGTATGGCGTATTTACCCGTATTTTACCAAATCCGTAATTGTAGCTTACAATGCTATTTTTATTACCTGCTTTTGCTGCTAAAGTATGCGTGCTGATGTTGTGTTTCAACGACATATCCATTCGGGTATCACGGATATTATTCCATTGGTACAAACCATCAAACCACCATCCTTTCACATCAGTGCCGTATCGCAAGCTCCATTCCCGAATCATATCTTCCAAAATAGGCTGATTGTATTGACTTGTAGCTGTGTCTTTTAAAGGATAATGAAATTTCTCTGATACCAATTCATTACGAACAGGCGGATTGCTCGGTAAGTATAATATCAAAGGGATGTTATATTTTTTCAACTCTGCTATCAAATCCTTTGGTAAGTCACGTTTCGAGCAAAGGTCACCTGGATTTACACCCAATTTATTGTCGAAAGTTGAATTTGGGGAACAGTAATAACCGGAGTTTTGCCCCAAGGTAAACATTACAAAACCTGCGCCGGCGTCATTTACCTGGCTTGCAAATCGCTCTACATTAAAGCTATTAACAGCTTCATTCCATTCTTTAGAGCCACCATCGGGAACAATTGCGGGTTTTAAATAATGTACCATAATCCCATAACCGGCATCAAGCAACCAATCGGTATTTGTATTACCTTCAATTTCAATGGGTGAAGAAGATATTACTGAAGCTGTGATTTTCTTATCACTATCCTTTGTGCTACAGCTAATTTCGCATTTCAAATATTTGTCCACATAAGAAGTCAGTAAAATAATCTCGTTAGTCCAAATGCCAGGTAATTTTTCCCATTCGCCTTCCGAAGAAGAGGATATATACCAGCTATACTCAACTTCATTAAGAATTTCAGGTAAATCACATTGAGCTGAGAGTACATTTTTAGCAGTCAAATTACCTTCCAGTGAAAGGTTTTTAATTTGATTTGTTTGACACGACAATATGAAAAATGAGATAACAGTCAGGTATAATATTTTCTTTTTCATGATTAAAAAATTGTTGTTTAATTGATAATTAATTCGCTGGAAATCCCTAAGTCCATAACATCTGTACTGTACAGAAAACCCAAATGAAACCCTTCTTTAGGATAAGGACATTCTATTTCTCCTTCAAATATTTTTGCCGGAATTGATTTCCAAATACGATTTGCATTTATATTTAATGTATCGTTAGAATAATAGAAATGGGCTGTTTTTAACGATACAGCACACTTGTATGTAAAATTAATTGTTGAAGCTGTTTTTTTAATGTCTGTGATTTTGGGAAGTGGAACACCACCCATAAAAATGGAATTAAAGAAAAGGGCAATTTCCCTTGGACGCCAACCAACAGGATGATCGTGTCCCATATTTGGAGTAATCCTAAGGTATCTGTTTTGCTCAGGAATTAGTTTCGTAGTTTTATTAAATGGAACAATATCGAAACAGCCATCGTTATTACCATTGATAAAAAGAGTAGGACACTGTGAATAAATAAGATAATTTTTGGGATCGATTTTATTCATCCAAAGTGCTTTATCTTCCTTTGTCATGTTATCAAAATATTTTTTAAATCTAATTTCATCGTGAAAAGTACAGCCATAAACGGGCGCAGCAGCTTTAAAACGATTGTCGATGCCTGAAACTATGCACGTTTGAAAACCACCCCAACTTATTCCTGTAACTGCAGTTTTATCTTTCTCGACTTCAGGAAAATTAAGTAACAGTGTATGAGCCAATATTGATATTGCTGCCGTTCGATACGCACGTACCGCTTTTGGACCATTTGAAATAGAGTCGTATATTTCGGCTAAACGTTCTTCCAACGAATTTGGGACTGGTCCACATTCTTCTGACATTCTGGTATTTCCATAATCGCAGGTAATGGCAGCATAGCCCTCATGTGCCCATCGTTCTACCCACTCACTCATGGCTGGCTGGCTGCCCCCGGAAATTAAAACTACCCCCGGAAATTTATTTCCCTGATTTTTGCCCGTCTTTAAAATGTCAGGATTAGAATAATAGGCAAATACTTTCGTACTTGCACCACGGTATTCGGGCCCTTTAAAAAGGATTTCTCTCACCTTCGAAGTGCTATCTAAATATTCAAATTCTGGCACTTTCTGCAAAAGCTCTAAATCCCACAATAAATTATCTACCATAATTAAAGATTGATCTATTACAGGTTTATCTGATGATTGATCTGCATTACTACAGGATATTGTTACAAGAAAAATACAGGCTATGAGCAGTCTTCTCTCTACCTCAAAATTAAATACGCTTTTTAATAAATTCATTAATATCATATAAAATGAGATTAGTTTTTACTCAATCTGAGATTCTATTTTTTCAAATTCCTCGGCATATCTTTCACCCAAAAGAATTTAAGATTTCCTGTCGAAATGAACCATGTACTGATCAATTGAAGTGCAATCGGCACTTTCTACAAAACCTGTATTTCTTACAATTAAAGGCAAATTTCTCAACGCCAATTTGCTTCACTCTTTTTGGAGAAGAATGATCTTTAGGCGTTCAAAAACATGAAAAAGTCTCTTCGTTTGAGGTGGTCAGTTTGACCGGTTTTTCCAAGTTTATGACTATTCACTTATTTTCCAAATATCAATAGAGACATCATTTTTTATTTTTTCGCCTGGAGTACTTCTTCCATTTGCTATTAATTCTTCCAGAAGGTTGCTTAACTCCTCCACAATTTCAGGATAATCGGTATAAACGTTGTTTTTTTCAGAGATATCTGTTTCCATATTGTAAAGCTGATATTTTGGTAATTCCAGTTTTGCGGCTTTATCATCTGTTGGATTAGACCAACCCCCAGAACCTTTGCAAAATATAAGTTTCCATTTTCCTTTACGAATAGCAAATTTTCCGTTTACAGAATGGTGGACTACAGCTTTTCTTTCATCTGATATTTTATTGTGAAATAGAGCTGGAAAAAAACTAACACCATCTGCCGCAGTATTTTTGGGCAATTTAGTCCCCAACAATTCGGCACAGGTAGGCATAAAATCTGTAAGACAAATTAATTGATCCGAAACGGAACCTGCTGGTACGTTACCATTTGCCCAACGCACAACAAAAGGTACTCTGTGCCCGCCATCCCAAATATCGGCTTTGTGTCCTTTTAAATTTGCGGTGGGAAAATGTCCTTTATCATTTAATTCTTTGAAATTTGCAATAGGTGATGTTCCATTGTCGCTAGTAAAAATTAGCAGAGTGTTATCTGAAATCCCCTGTTGTTCTAAAGCATTAATTATTTGACCAACAGTCCAATCTGTTTGCATCACAAAGTCGCCAAATAAATTTAAACCACTTTTACCAATCCACTCCTCAGTAGGAACTATCGGGCCATGTGGAGAACTAAGTGGAACATATAAAAAAAACGGTTTCCCATTTTTTGCATCTTCGGCTTTGTCATTAATGAAATTTACTGCTTGTTTTCCTAATAAAGGCAACAGCTCTTCCATCTCAATTTCTTTAATCACTTTATCATTTTCAACTACTGTTTTCATTGAACCAATATGGTGAAACCCATAAAAATAGTCAAAACCACGCGTTATTGGCCCATCGGGGATGATGGTTCCCAGTGGCACACCAGATGATTTGTTTAAATTAGGAGGGATAATTTTTTCTTTTGTGTGTGGATTCTGGTAACTGTAATTCAGATGCCACTTCCCCACAATACCTGTTTGATAGCCTTGCGTTTTTAGAAAACCGGCTACAGTAATTCTTTCTGCTTCTATTAATGGACCTTCGGTTGCTTGTACAACCCCTTCTTGCAATCTTGATCGCCAGGAATATCGACCAGTTAACAAGCCATAACGAGTAGGAGTACAAACAGAAGAACCGGAATGCGCATTGGTAAACCTCATTCCTTCACTTATTAATTTATCAACATTTGGTGTTGGAATTTTACCGGTTGCTGGAGCATTAGCATGAATATCTCCATACCCCAAATCGTCGCATAAAATATAAACAATATTTGGTTGTTGTTTCGCAGTGTTTTGCTTGCATCCAATAAAACTTGTAAATGTGAGTACAATTAAAAAAGCTATTTTTATTAATCTAAACATGGTTTTATTTTAAAATTATTTGCTTTATTATTTTATTCAATCACGTACCAGTTATACCAGTTAGGAGCAACTTCTACTTCGATTTCAATTTCATAATTGCGGTTAAGTTTAAATTGTTGAGTAGAATTTTCCTGCTCCCTGATATTTGCAAGCTCTGTTAATCCGGTGTAATATAAGGGTACTTTAATTTTCTTGCGAATTACATTATCAGTTGGGTTAAACACAAGCAAAACTCCCTTTTCCTTTAAATCGGGATTTACGTGCATCATATAATCAATGTCACGCCCATCGGCACGGCGAAGATGAATAATATCGCTTTCGAGAATATCGCGGTATTTTTTGTACCAGCTAACTACGCGAGTTGCCATTGCCTTAGTAGTTTCGGTATCGTACAAACGAGGTCCGCGCAAAGCTGATTGAATCCCCAAACCAATATTACTCACCAACATCATTTCGTAGTGGTCGAGATGTTCGTTCAGTGGTTCAATGGTTGCTGCGACTCCACCACCATGGTATTGTGCCAAAGGAATAAAACTCCAGCGCATGGAAGGTGTACTTTCCCAGGTTCCATCGAAAATATTTTGACGGGTATGAATTAGCTGATGGCGGCGTGGTAATGACCAATTGTTTTCGCGGTAACCAACACCGTTTTGGTTTGAACCGGATAAATAGTAAACATCGGGTACCCTTAAATATACCCCCTGAGCTTTACACCATTTATAGAAGTCGGTAATTCTTTTCCATTGTTTGTATTGCGAATCACCCAAACCTTCGTGTCCCGGATGCTCGATTGAAGCACACACATCACCCGGATAACTACCGTCGTGGGTAAAGGTCATAAAACCTGTCTCGGAAAACATGCGGTACATTTTACGGAAATATTCGTGGCCCCATTCACTTTCTAAACAAGGTGAATTTCCGAAGGTTGCAAAACCTCCTGTCCTTCCTGTATTTGGATTTACCACATCATCCTTTTCGCTAATCCTGCGCGATGCCAATAAAGAATAAGTTCCGATTTTAATGCCTTTACTATCGGCATATTCGGCATATTTTTTCATTTTCGTATAGTTCTTTTCACTTTCATCTTCAGGATTAAAACCACTTCCAAACGAGAAGTTTACCATTTCGTAGCCAATTTCTGCAGCCTGGTCAATTCCGTTGGTATATTCATCCCATTTCGAACGTGTAATGTGAAACATCATTGGATTTTCGGTAACCCATGGAGCTATTGTACGGTACATTTTTCGCTGTGCCAGCCCCTTGCGTTCTTTGTCATACGAATCGAAAGGGAGCATAAATGTACGAATGGATTCGAATGATTCGCCTGAGGCAACATTTAAATGATAACCATTATCGGGATAAATTCGCATAGTATTCGGGATGTCCTGAATCCACGAAATTTGGGTAACATAATCCTGGTCAGTTCCCCAATGCACAACATGCCTGTTCCCTACTTTTATTTTCTGGGCAGAAAAAGCATAATCGGTTTCGAAATGAATATTAGGTTTTATTTTTAAGTCTTCGCGATCGCGGTAACCACTGTATGGGTTGTGGTCGGCAATGCCCAAATATTCAGAAATTATTTGGTCGATTTTTACAGGTACCTCTGAATTGTTTTTTACCGTTACCCATTTTGACATTACCGGGACTGCATCGTACAATTCATAATTCACAGATATTACCAGCTTCTGTAAATCGCTTAATTTCGATTTTATTTTTTGAACTTCATTTTCATCTAATTTACCATATGCCGAAAATTCATTTATGGTTAAACGGACCAATTCTCCGGGAATATCATGATCCTCACCAGAGGCATTTCGTCCCAACTTTCCAATTCTAACCGAAATTGGATCAGGAACCTCATTTTCAAAATCAATTGTTTCGTAGGTTTTCCATTTACCTCCTTTGGGTTTAGCTTCGCAATAAATTTTTGTGCCATCAATTCGGAGGCGCAAAAACCAGGTTCCATCAAAATCAACATTGTCTTTTCCTCCGGCGCGGGTATTTTCACGTTTCCCATCGAAAACGGTAAATCGCCAGGCACCATTGTTTTTCGATCCCGATTCATTTCCCGGGCGCATGTTAAATTTTATGGTACGATCTGTCCAAACCAATGCAATTCCAGGTCCCCAAAAACCACTTACATCGGTTCCGGCATCAATCGATGTTTCTACCAAACCTGTTCCGGCAGGTAATTCGTATTCCGCAAAAACAGCTGTATTATTAGGCGTATAAATCTCGCCGGGTTTGCCTTCATTAAAAAACGAACTTCTTTCATGACTTGAACTGGTACGGATTTTCCAAACATTTTCCATGGTAGCAAAATCATCGTAGTATATCTCTTTCCTTCCAATGTTACTTCCCTGTGCGAGTTCTATTAAATCTTCAGGCGAAACGTCGGAAAGTTGATAATCCATTTGCAGCTTTACCCCTTTTGGCGGCCACTCGGCATCCGGTGCACAATGCCGTACTTTTTTCCAGTCGAAACGTTTCTCGGGAGTGCCAATTTCGAAGCCTGTAAATTTAAATGCAAGCGGGTCGGCTTGTAAATCGTTCAGCCAATCGGGATACAAAAAAGCGAGGTTCGGCTGTCCGGTTAAACCACCCACATTTACTGTAAATCCATTTACCGAAATAATGGCTTCTGGTTTTACCGCACGAATATGCTCTTCTTGTTTGCTTAAGACTTTTAAACTCGTGGTTGCAGCGTTTGGGCTTAAACGAAACGAACGAGAAATAATACCATTGGATAGAATTAACTCATTGCTATCTTCATTTCTAAATGCCTTTGCCTTTTCAGTAGGTTTCTGAATAAGCCAATCGTTTTTTATACCATTTTCATACGCCCCATATATTTTGGGAAGCTGTTGTATTTTGTCTTCCCAGTTTTGAGAATACCCATTCAAACAAATTAGGGCAGAAATAAATACAAGTAGGATTTTACTGATTTGAGACATGATATTTAGTTTATAGATTGAAATTCAAGAATTTTTACTTCTATTGGTTCCTTCGTGATTTCCAATTTTCTTTTTTTTAGAATCCTGTGTCCACGAGTATAAAATGAAAATAATTATTTATTCAGGAACTATTATTTAGGTGATATCTATTTTTTTGTACAAAAGTTTACAATCATCTCAGGGCCTGCAATTCTTCCCTTGCCTTTGTAGTCGAACTCTATTAAATTCCGACCTTCACTTACCGTCAAACAACTCGCTTCCAATGTCACTTCTTTTTTAATTTCATGATTTTCAGAATAATGCTTAAGTGTTTCACTACCCTTATTAATAAAGTAATCACCGGGTTCTAAGGTAAATGGCATCGTGGCTTTTTGCGTACCCACTTTTAAGTAAATGCCTTTTACTGCCTCTTTCGATACTTTTGGAAGACGAATTACATATTGCAATTTTTGCTTTGGTCCTGCACAAAAGTATTCCCATGTTGACGATGTTGGCAAGCCAGGTTCGGTTGTCATATTTACATGCTTATAGTCCAATGAAACCGGAGCATCTGATGTATTTGTCAAAATTTGGGAGGGCAAAGTATTAAATTCATCTTCGCCGGGTGCTCGTCCTCCTTCCGGTGCCCAGGATTCGATAAATACTAATTGTGCAACTCCATCCTTTACGTCTAAACCATAAAAAGTAAACGGATCGCGAAGTTTTTCTTTTTGCTCCTCTGTAAAAAGACCTTTCATTCTGGCATCCTCCCACTTTTTAATTTCCGATAAAATGGCTTCAGCTTCTTTATTAATTTCTAAAATATTAGGACTGATATAAAAATCGACACCGGCATCGAATCCAGCACCAAGCCCCATTACCCATTCCATATCTCTTTTTGTAGTTCTGGCATTAATACTAAACTGTCCCATTTTGCGCGGCAATAAATCTTCCTTTAAACCTTTCTGTACTTTAATTCGATGATCTAAATGAGCTTCTCTAAAATTCTTAGAAGTCCAGGGTTCACCCCAGCTTTCGTTTGAAAAATAATGCCAGCCAAAATGTGTTACATCCGATGAATTGGCAACAATATTTGGATTATTCAAATTATCGTAGAAAACCTTAACAAAACGATCGCTACCATAGCGTCCATGACCACATGCTAAACCACCTTCAATACCATCGAAACTAATTCGTTTCAGATTGGCTTCATTAAAGAATTTAGCCAGGTTTTTTGCCATTTCATCTTGTAAGTTAATATCAGGGAAAAATACTTTATAACCGTGCGACATCAATCGAGCCACTTGCTCTCCTTTTTGATGAGGCACTGCTTCAGTACCAAATGCCCCGCGTTTACAATCTTTTAAAATCAACTGGCCATTGGCAGTTGTAAAGGCGTACTCAATAATTTCATCACCAATTCGAACAGCTGTATGCTCACGCCACCTGGGATTCACTTTATCTAAATTTGGCTCGTGGTATGCTAAGCGCATTATCTCATCTTGCAATAATAATTCATTATCAGTTTCTGAAATCCCTTTTTCCAGTTTTGTGATACCAGCTAAAACTAAACCGGAGTGTGGTTTTGGGCTAACCAAAGGATCATTTGTTGTTATAAAGTTTGTTAAGGTATGAGCCCCTAAACTGATTCCATTTTTTTCCGCTTTATCTGAACATTCGCGCACCGACTGATAAGCATTAGGAAAATCTCTCTCTCTTACTTTAAAGGTTCCCCAGGTTGCGAAGATTCCCCCATGATATACACAAGTGATACCAGCCTTTTTGGCAACATCAATACATGCGTCAATGTTTTTTACATTGTATGACATAATGAATTTCGAAGATGTGGAGTAGTTGGAGATTTTATTCCATGTTTCACCATTCTTTATATGAGGCAAGTTTTCTTCCAGTACAATCTTTTCAATTAGCTCTGTAAGATTTTCAGATGGAACACAATACATTGCAAATTTAGAACCTACTATTTCAGCATCGCTATCATTAACCGGAACTGCTTGCCCTAAGTTCTGCTCCCAATTATCCACAATACGGAAAGTAGATCGATCTCGCACAAAAGCAGTTAGACTAGCACCGCCATCAATCTTTTGGGCAGCATTCCCAAACCTTTCTCGCTGGTTTATTTCAAATCCCCCACGACTTTTAAGATTCAGTCCCATTAATCCAATGGCAGTATTATCATCGTAAGCAATACCTATTGATTGACCAATTTTTTCGGAAGGTAAGACATGATATGGTCCCCAAATAACTTTATCAATCAATTTTTCGCTATTTAATTTTGTAATTTCAAAGGTTATGTAAGCACTTTTACGATTAACCTTTACACTAATTTCCGCTCCTGGTTCATCGAATTTAAATTTCAATATTTCGCCGCTATGTTTCCAACTGGAGATGGGATAATTGTTACCTTCACTCTCAATCGTTAGCATAGAGACACTGTAATCTGGCATCAAAAGATTCTTGCCCGATTCCTTTTCCAGTAATTCTGTAATGTGTCCTTTGTCATCGATTGAAATCTTAAAATAATCATTTTCGAGAAGTGATTTGTTGGTTACAATATTGCATGCAACAAGGCAATAAGCAAACATCATTAATAAAAATAATCGATTCATCTTTTTTTGTTTTAGCTTAACTCAATAAACTGTTAATATTATTTTGTTTGATTAAATTCCAGAATTTTTACTTCTTCTGGATTCAGGGTAATCTCCACTTCTTCGTCCCTGGATATTGTTTCCCCATCCATTTCTTCGGCATTTGAAAGCGGAGAAGAAACAGTTAGTTTATCTAGTTTTTCATTTAACCCGAAAGCCCTGTTGAGTGTAAACGAATACGTTTGAACATCAGTTTTCGATGGATTATGGAAAGATGCATAACCACCCTTTACATTAAATCCAGCGTAGCCATACACTTCATCCTTTTTAGGATTTCCACCGTGCATGCGTGCATATTTAAAATATGGAAAAACTTTATGCGCCCACTTTAATCCGTCAGCCATTACATCCCAATCCGATTCGGAAAGTTTTTCGGTTTTAATGTACAGTTCCACAAAACCAGTTCCACGCGAAAGATTCATCCACAAGTATTCGCTAAACTGCTGTACACTTTCTCCTGTTTTTGTTTTTTTCGGTTCGTGGTTAAACACCGAGTTAATCGGAAATTGTGTTTTTTCTGTTACCCAAGTGTCGTAATAAACACCATCGCGGTACACCAATTCTTGTGTACGGTTACTTCCACCAGCTGCATCGCCTGCGTTAATCATCCAAATGGCATCGGTGTACATTAACCACCACGGACTCAAATATGCACCGTTTGAAACTACAATATAAACATCCGGGTTTACTTTGTGCTGCTTCTCGAAAATCTGCATTAAACGTTCGGTTCCGGCAACTAAATAGTAAGTTTTTAGTTCGTCGTATTTTTTATCGTTTAAACGTTCATCGGCAGGTTTAAAACCTTCAGTGTCTAATTGCTTCATCGTTGGAACTCCGTAATCTGCTCCGTTAAAATCGAACTCACGGCGGTTAAGGTGGCCAAACAAACCATCCAATTTAAAATAGGTAACACCTTGTGTTGTCAATTCCAACATCCGGTCTTCGAGCAGCTGCATATATTTTGGTCCGGCAAGCGACATGTATTGGTCCAGTGCTTCCAAACCTTTTTCGCGCATAATTGGCACAGCCGGACGTCCACCAAAATTACAACCCGGACTTAACCAAAGCCCCAGGTTCGACTTTGCATTTTTTACATTCTCAAAACTGGTTTCAAATTTTAAATCAAAGCGGCTGTCGTTAACCTGCCAGGCTTTCTCCGACCAATCGATTCGTGCATTCTGCCACCCATCGTCGATTACAAAAGCACGTAATGGCGGAACGTTCCTGTCAATCATTAATTCCTGATTGATTTTTTCGACGCTGCTGGCAAATTTATCTTTGGTTACTCCATTCCCAAAGTCGAACCAACTGTTGTACTGTACTTGTAATCGAAGCGGGCGAATCCTGATTTTATCGATGTATTCTAAAAATGTATCCTGAATATAATTGGCATCGTCACCAACTCCAACAACCGATTTGTAGGTGATGTAAGTTTCTTCAGCTTGAATTTCTTTTCCCAGCAAATAACCACAATAAGCTGTACTGTTTTCTACAAAATTATGCGATGCCGGAAATTCTGTTCCCCAAAAAGTTGCCGATTCTTTTGTAAAAAGCGGCTGCCCCAAACCCGGACGCCATTTTGATGGTCCCCAGGCAGTAATTTGCTTCATTTGGTAAGGCTGGTAAATATCTTTTAAAGCAACTGCTTCAACATCAATTCGCTCTAAAGTAAATGTTTTAGCCGAACGAATTTTCAGGTATTTATTTGCATAGAAATTGTTAGGCTGAATTTCATAGTAAACTTCCACTTCTAACTCATATTCTTTGTTCTTGAGCAAAAAACCAAGCTTTTTATTTTCGTCGACTAAAACTTTTTTTACTGAAAAATCTTCTGAAGTTAAAACCACATCTGTTCCTTCAGTATCTGTCCCTTGTGAAATTCGAAGTTGAAATTCTACATTGTTTTCAGGGCCAAGCACTTTCCCCGAAATTTTATTTTGAAGTTGTTTTGTTTGAAGTTTTCCATTCTCCACACTTAAGCTTCGTGAAAGGAATTCGTTTTCGATTGTAAATTCTAATTTCTGATTACAGGAAATTGAAATCACAGATATTAGTAGTAAAGATAGAAAAATAGTAGGTTTCATTTGTGCATAATTAGATTTAAGATATTAGAACCAGAACACAAGACGATAGTTTGTTTTAAAACTCAATAGTCTTGGTCTTTTTATTCCGAATTCTTTTTAGTATTGTTTTTAAAATTATTTGCGATAAAAAATGTGTAAAAAAGATTCGTTTTAGAATTTTCTGTATTTAGCATCCAATAATTTATTGGCTGTTTTTTCAGAAAATCTTGCTTTTTCAATATCCCAATGCAAAGTTTCGTTTGGGAAGCGGTTGGCAATTACTCCAAGCAATATTGATTCTGTTAATTTGGCAGCATATGAAAATGGCGCACTGCATTCATCTTTACCCAAGCAAGTGTCGACAAATTGATGGTAGTGATCAGCTTCATCCAATTCCGGGAAGTCGATTTTTTCGTATTTGCCATTCACAATCAATTTTGGATAATCCCAGTGAGGAAGAAGCAAGTTGCCTTTTTCTCCGACAAATACAGCTCCTTGTTCTGGTAAAGTTTCGTTTTTTGGCAGTAGCAAATCCTTGTGTTTTGCTGGTGCTCCAGGACCATCGTACCAAACCCATTTTAAACTCTCGGTCGTATATTTAGTTTTTGGAAATTCGTAGGTAACCACATTATTTTCAGGATGCCCAAATCCGGTAGGTTTTCTGCAACTAGTGTTTATGGTATTCGGAACATTCAATTCAAGAGCAGTATAGGGTGTGTCGAAAATATGAACTCCCATATCCCCAAGTGTACCACAGCCGTAATCCAATAACTTTCGCCAGTTACCCGGATGATAAATTTTATCTTTGTAAGGCCTTTCGGGTGAAGTTCCCAGCCAGAGGTTCCAATCAAAAGAATCCGGTATCGGATCGCTACCTTTTGGAGCATCTCCGTCATAGCCCCAGTTTTTGGGCGACCAGGCTCTAACGCAACTTACCTTGCCGATAATACCTTGTTGAATTATAACAACTGCTTTTCGGTACATGTCGCTTGAATGGCATTGGATACCCATTTGGGTTATGAGATTGTTGTCTTTTGCCATTTTTTTCATTGCCCTGGCTTCCGACACATGGTGAGTTAGTGGCTTTTGACAGTATACCGGTTTGCCCATTTCCATAGCCAGCATTGATGCTGGAGCATGTGTGTGGTCTGGTGTAGAGACGATTACAGCATCAATGTCTTTTCCTATTTTATCGAATAATATTCTATAATCGGTAAAAACTTTTGCTTTTGGGTGTAGCTTATTTGCCTTGGCTAAACGAATTGAATCTACGTCGCATAAAGCTGTTACTTCCACCATTAAATGTGAGGCAATTGCCTTGAGGTCTGCATTTCCCATTCCTCCAACACCAATGTGTGCTG
>JABMPI010000094.1 GCA_013203755.1 Bacteroidota bacterium | reverse complement strand
ACTCCTGAATTTGAACCATTAAAGAATCCACCATCTAAGAAGGTGGACTTGTAAGAGCCCCTATAAGGGGACACAACCTCTTCAAAACTGGGGCTTAACAGTCCATCAACTTTGCATAAAATTTGGAGAAAGGATGAAAATAGATTTTAAATATCCAATCTTAAAAAGCAAAGATAGGCAGATTACAGAACCTGTAAAGGGTATATAAACGGCTTCGTTCCTTAGCCGCCCTTGACAGAACCTGAAATCTACTCAAAATAGCTTTTAAGAATTGGATTTGAGTGAAAAGATAATTTACTTTGAAAAATAGAAATCAAGCAGACAGAGTTAAATTTACATATCCATTATATCCTGTTAATACTCCAATTCAATTTTCAAACTAAATGATTGAATTCATTTTGTTAGAGTTCTATTGTTTCAGTAACATCGCCAACTGTAACTGTAATTACATTGTCACATTCTCCATCGCCATAATTAATAACTTTCACTTCTTCGCCTTCAGTTGAAATTTCGATAATTCCACTAACCGGGTAAAAACAACCGTTGTTGTAAACCAATGCAGTAGTAATTGCCATTGTGTAGCTGTTTTTATCGAGATTTACACCGGCACCACCACCTGTTACAGACCAAACATCATCGGCAAATAAAATAGTTGCTCCTCCTTCAATTTGTTCGCTGTTCTTTTCGCAAGCCCATGTCATTGAAGTTCCATCTGCATAAGTAAGTTTTGCATCCGTAACATTTTTGGTAAAAATTAAGTTGCCATTTTCGTTCAACCCTGTATTAAGCGTAGTTTTTACACCTTCCATTTTGTTGTCGTTCATATAAAAATCTTCAAAAGTGATTTCTTTTAATGAACCTTCATTTTTCCACCAATCGGAAATGCTAACATTGATTTTTCCGCGTTTCATGTTTCCGGCGAAGCATTCGCAATTTTCTGTGCCGTAGTCGAAAGTCCAACTGCGTGGCCAGAATTCGCCATCTTCATTTTCGTGAATTGTAACGGTTAAACAATCAACAATAGTTGCCGATTTTAATGCGTCATCTACACTACTTGTTAATTCATCAACCGTTGACAACGAGAATGAATTAATCATGTTAATGTAATCTGACGCGGTAGTTATGGCAATTACATCTACGGTTACAACTTCGTCTTTGTTGCACGAATTCAGCATAAACAAACCTGCAGCTACTAGAAATAAAACGGATAGTTTTCTTAAATTTTTCATCTTTTAATTGTTTTAATTATTTATTGAAAAAACTTATAACATAGGTTTGACCCGATTCAATTTAAATACTTGCGGTTAGCAGGTGTTTTTTTTTGAGAATCATATTTTCATGAAATGTTTACCATTTATTTTAATTGAAGAAATTAAAAACCTATTCAAATGACATCTGTAAAAATTGAAAATAAAATGAATAATAACTTTTACTTTCTCTCGCTCTTATATAGTCCCTGCAAGTAAACCCCCAATGCTCTATACGCCAACTCATTGATGTTGATAACTTGTTTGAATCTCTTGCTGTTTCTGTATTGCCAATTCATTTAAAATACAGATATTCAAGTCATTAAGGATTAGAGATTCGCTTGTTTCAAGTCAGCAATTAAAAAGTTTGAAATATGAGAAAAAGATTCGAGCAACAATATGTTTTAGGGAGGCTTCTCATTGAAGAAACAGAAATTCCAACGCAAAAACGGAGCGGTGCACTCCCTGCATTATGTGCTGCGTTAAAAGAAATATTTACCATCTATGAATGGAATGAAAAAATATTTAGGGTACTTGAGGACAAAATACTTGAGGGCAAGAAAAAGACGGGCAGGCCAGGTATGGATTTATGGCAGATATTTGTTTTGTCGCAAGTTCGCCTGTGTCAAAACATCAGCTACGATGAGCTCCACCACCTGGCAAACTATGATTCACTGATAAGGCAAATCATGGGTATTGAAAGTGGTTTTGGTTACTCCAAATATCAATTTAGTTACCAAAATATTATCGACAATATATCGCTTCTCGATGATAAAACGGTAAGTGAACTAAATGATATAATCGTTGAATTTGGGCACAGTGTATTTAAAAAAAAGAACCGGCAGCCTTGCACTTAAAAACCGATAGTTTTGTAGTAGAATCCAATGTACATTTTCCGACCGACTACAACCTGTTGTGGGACTGTGCTCGGAAGAGTATCGATATGGTGGCCAAAATCCAGGAAAAACATAACCTTGAAGGTTGGCGCAAAATACAAAACTGGCGCAGCGGTTTAAAAAATAAAATGCGGGCTTTGGGCCGGGCAAGTGCTTCTGGGGGAAAAGGGAAACAGCAAAGGACACAATTGGCCACCAGGGCTTATCTGGCAAAAGCCAATGCCTTGCTGCAAAAACTGGAGAAATCTAAAAGTACTTT
>JABMPI010000093.1 GCA_013203755.1 Bacteroidota bacterium | reverse complement strand
CCTTCACCTTCATACTTTTTGTAGGCCATTTTTGGTAAATAACCAATTGCTTTTTCAGTAAAATTGTTTCCGCTTATAGCTCCTTTTTGGGGATTATATGACATGAACCTGATTCCGTTTAAATCGCCAGTCACATTTTTTTCGTCATTATCATCTCCCAAATCAATATCAATGGCATCAATCATACTTTTCGAGAATGAGAAATTTGAAACCCCATCCTTTCCCGAAAAAGCATCGTACATTTTATCCGATTTGCTTTGTGCCCCAACCAAAAAAGTTGTTGCCAGCATCCAAATTATTATCGTTACTATTTTCATAATTTCTAAGTGATTAAAAAAATCCCGCCAGAATAATTATTCCGGTGGGAATCCCGATTTATTAATGCTGTTTAACTAATCTTCTTTTTCTTTCAAAGTCAAGCCTTCTTCTTTCATCTCCCAGGTTTTACCTACCATGTCACTATCCCAGGTATTCGATGTATTTTCAATATCATGAATAATTTCAACTGTCTCCTCTCCCAGATAAATGGCTTTTCCTTTTGGAACTTTAATAATAATATCGACATCCTGATCGCGCCATTTTCCATTTTCGTCTAATAAGAAATAAGGATCGAGAAGTAGAGTTGAATCCGTTAAAACATAGTTATAAATAATTTCCTCAGCAGTTTCTTTTGCATTTTCTCGCGAATTTCCCCTTGCGGATTTTTTAATTACGATAGTAAAATTATCGCTACCCGATTTTACTACATCAAGTGTTGGCTGCCCCAACATTACTTCATTTCCGTCAACAACCATCATTTTAAAAGCGTTGATGTCAAAATCCAACTCTGCATAATCTTCGTATTTGTCTTCGGCAAGTTTTAGATACAGTGTTTGGCACGAATCGCACGAGATGGTCTGATTGTCGGTAATAGAAGAACGATTTTTATAATTACCAACCTGACTCGCTGAAACAACTATTAAAGCCACTAAAGAAATCAACCAAATGCCTACCATACTCAAACCGATGGCCGTATTATTTGTCTTGTAACGAAATACCAATTTTGTTCCAATAAAAAGCATGGCCAACAACGGGATTCCGACCAAAAATCCAATACCAATCATTCCAAATGTTACCGTTCCTGGTTCAACAAAATGATTGAATATACCGTTTACATGAATTTCGGGTCCCCAAATCATTGGCCAACCTTCAACAAAGGAGTGCCCAATTACCATGGATGAAACAAATCCGAGCAGACCAAAAAAGCCTGAGATAATTAGAATAACTCCAATAATTACAACGGTAACTTTCAAAAGTACTTTAAATATATTATAGGTTACATCACCGGCACTTTCTACCCCTCTTTTTCCCTTCGAATAGGTATCCGATTCTTTAAACTTTTTATAACTCTCTTTTACTTCTGCTACTTCCTCTTTTATCGATTTCTCGATATTTTTAACTGTAGCTTCCTGTCCACGCATTTCTAAACGTTGCGCCGTATTTTTTGCTTTTGGCACAGCAATCCAAAGAATCATGTAAGCCAAAAAAGCCGCTCCCGAAGTAATAAAGAACAATACTGCAAAAATTACTCTCAAGATTACCGGATCCATATTAAAGTAGGCGGCCAATCCTCCACAAACTCCACCAAAAACGCGGCGATCAGGATCACGATACAATCGTCTTTTCCTTTTTGCTTCTGAAACCACCGGTTCATCTTCACCCTCTTCTTCAGCAAAATCTTCCGGAGTTCCCATAATCTCAACAATCTCATTAACCATTTCAATAGAAACAACCTTCTTTTCATCGGCCGATTTTTCGCTAAATATCTCGGCAATTCGAGCTTCAATATCAGAGATAATTTCTTTCCCCTCTTCGTTGTTGCCAAAATGGTTTTTCAAATTTACCAGATACTGTTGCAACACTTCATATGCATCTTCCTCTATGTGAAATACGGTGCCGCTTATATTTATTGTGAATGTCTTTTTCATTTCCTTGTTTATTTGAATTTCAATTCTTTTAAGAATATTACGCTTTACTATTTTTAACTTTAGCTACAGCATCTACCAACTCTCCCCACGAACCTTCCAGTTCGCCTAAAAATTTTCTTCCACTGTCTGTTAATTCATAATATTTACGTGGCGGTCCCTGAGTTGATTCCTCCCATCGATAAGCAAGCAAACCCGCATTTTTAAGCCTGGTAAGTAGCGGATAAAGTGTTCCTTCAACCACAATTAACTTCGCCTCTTTTAATGCTTGTATAATATTGCTCGCATAGAGAGGTTTGCCATCTATAACAAGAAGTATGCAGTATTCCAGTACTCCTTTCCTCATCTGTGCTTTTGCGTTTTCTAATTTCATCGTATTATATTGTATTTGTTTCTAATTAATTTTCTGGTCTTATGAAATGAAAAAAGTTTAGGATTAAATCTCCCAAACTTTTTCCATTGTCATCCACGCTTCTAATTCTAAAGGAGTATCTCCATTTTCTTCCACTTGAAATAGATTTTCATTAATCATCCAATCTTCAAGTTCCAAATCAGTTTCATGCTCTTCAGTAATTTGAATACTTGTTACTCCAAAATAATGATCGCTACTCATCCAGTTTTCCATTTCAAGAGCTGGTTCGTATTCATCTTCCAAAAAAGCGTAGTTAAAACTCTCAACAGCCAAGTTAGCAGTTTTTGGTTCATCTGTGGTTTCAACCATTGCCAACGCAATTTCGTTGAAACTGCTATTTGCCAAAAGTTTTTTCCAAAAATCCTGACCACTTACCGTAAAACTAATTAGTACAAAACTAATGACTACCGCTACCGACCTTAAAATTGCTTTCTGAACATTGTTTTTTGTTTTCATGGCTTTTGTTTTTCTGTTTTTCTTGTTTTCTTGCTTTGCTTTCTATTCCTGTTTCTGTTTTCTTTCTACTTTATGACGTCTTGTTTTTGTTTTCGTTACAACCTGTATAGAACTTTACTAAAAAAACTACCCTCTTTTACACTGTTGTTTGTATTGCAAATATATGCAATTTTATTAGTACCATGCAACACAAAGTACCATTAATTTTAAAATTATTTTTCAACATCATCGTATTTAACTGCAAATAAGATCTTTACAATATTAACTTGCAATAAAAATATTTTGAATTTTATTTGGAATAGTGAAATTTTAGATAAAACAACTAAATTTTATATTCAGTTTTTATACTTTTTTTGAATGAGAAAAATAAATAAACGTTGATTTGAATTAATTCTATCTGTTTTCTACATCGTTAATAACCGATTAAAAATTGCTAAAAAGCATCCGGTGATGTTTATTAAAAAACAAGGCAGGTTTTGATTCTGACTAGATCTGTGTTAAATATCTATACCAAAGCAGACACACAAACCAGAAACTGTATAAATTACCCAAAAATAATCT
>JABMPI010000011.1 GCA_013203755.1 Bacteroidota bacterium | reverse complement strand
TGTTGTGAATAAAAATAACTGCGCCTAATTTCCCGAAAAACTATCTGGATTGAGTATACAATCAGAAAATTAGGGTAGCAGGAATTATTATTTGATTTTATAAGCGATTAAAGTATTGCCATGTCTCACATATAATTTTCCGTTGTTTATAACCGGATGCGACCAGTGCTGACCAGAGCCTAATTCTACTTTTGCTTGGCTAACCAATTTAAATGCTTCCGGGGTTGCTTCCACCAAAGCCAATTGGCCCTTATCGCTGTAACAGTACAACATTCCATCGGCAAAAATAACCACCCCTTTTCCAATTTCTTTTGATGCATATTTTTCTTCACCGGTCTTCCAATCTACACAGCGCCACTCGCGGGCTTTGTCACCCGATCCGTACAAATATCCATCGATTACAACCATTCCTCCAATACGACTGTCCAATTCCTCTTTAAACCAGGCCTTTTCAATACTAGCTCCATCGTTGCTTAAATCTAAGCGCACACCACCTTGTCCGTAACCACTAAAACAGAACAAACCGCCTTCATAAAAAATTGGAGTATTTGCATGTACCTGCCAACGGTTGGTTTGTGGATGCGACCACAACATTTTTCCATCTGCGGCATCAATTCCGATAATATGATCGGCAGTCATGGTAACTAAAAGTTTACGTGCTGACAATTCGACCAACAAAGGTGTGCAGTATGCAGAAACATCACCCATTCCTGTTGAAGTCCAGATTAGATCGCCGTCAAAACGATTTAAGGCTACCACATTATTCTTCTTTCCTCCAGGTGTTAAATAAACAACATCGCCATCAACGACTACCGTTTCGGTAACTCCCCAACGAATATTTGTTCCGTCGAAATCATTAAATGCATCTTTTGTCCATTTGATGTCTCCGTTGGTTGCATCCATACAAGTTAAAACACCATTGCCGGAATAAATGTAAAGCAAATCGCCCACAACAACGGGCGAGGTTCGTGCACCTGGATAACTTTCGTAAAACTCTTTTCCATAAGAAGCTTTCCATTTTAATTTTCCGTCCAGAGTTAAAGCCACAATATAACCGGACGAATCTATTCCTGCAGACAAATATATTAACTCGTTTGCAAAAACCGGAGAAGAATGGCCTTCTCCCAAAGCTTCGAATGTCCAAAGGATTTCAGGGCCATTTGCGGGCCATTGTTTCAACAATCCAGTCTCATTATAAACGCCATTTCCGTTGGAACCACGCCATCTGGTAGGTGTTTGAGCCGTTATAAATGATGATGTAAAAACTATGCTAATTATCAGAATAAATGCTTTCCTAATCATGACTTTTTATACTTTTTTTAAAGGTTTTAAAAATAGATCCATTAATTAAGATTACCAACGAAATAGGATAATTTAGTACATGTCTAAATAGTAATATATGTTAACATCTTATTAGGAACTCGTTAACATATATCTGTTCAATAAAACAAAAAAAGAGCCTCATTTTCATGAAGCTCTTTTTCAAATATCTTAATTTCAATTATGAAATTGTTTTTGCCATACGTTTTCTCTCGTTCTCGTCTAAATGAATTTTACGGATTCGCATAAACTTTGGTGTAACTTCAATGTACTCGTCGTTACGAATATATTCCATTGCCTCTTCCAACGAAAACTTAATTGCCGGAGCAATATTTGTTTTATCATCGGAACCGGATGCACGCATATTCGACATTTTTTTTGTTCGTGTGATATTAATCGTCAAATCGTCCATGCGAGTATTTTCGCCAATTACCTGACCTGCATAAATATCCTCACCCGAATTTACAAAGAAACGTCCTCTGTCCTGCATTTTATCGATAGAATAGGTAATTGAAGTTCCTTGTTCAAGCGAAATTAATGCTCCATTCCTTTTCACTCCCAATTCACCTTTCCAGGGTTCGTAACCTGCAAAGCGGTGTGCCATAATTGCTTCTCCTTCGGTTGCAGTTAACATTTGATTTCGCAAACCAATTAACCCACGCGCAGGAATATTAAATTCGAGGTGTGCACGCTCAGCCGCCACTTCAATATTCAGAATATCTCCTTTTCGCATGGTAACCAATTCGATTACTTTCCCTGAAAATTCTTCTGGAACCTGAACTGTTAACGCCTCAATTGGCTCATTCTTTTTACCATCAATTTCTTTTATAATTACTTTTGGTTGACCTAATTGTATTTCAAAACCTTCGCGTCGCATGGTTTCTACCAAAATTGAAAGGTGAAGAATTCCACGTCCATAAACCAAAAATGCATTGGCCGAACTAGTTTCCTCAACACGTAAAGCGAGATTTTTCTCTATCTCTTTATATAATCT
>JABMPI010000092.1 GCA_013203755.1 Bacteroidota bacterium | reverse complement strand
TAGCCGCTTCGGCAGAGCAAGGAGGGGTTGCACTATTATAAAACCGGTTTACCGATAGTTATATAAATTTGTTTTGGGATTAATTTATAATATCACTCTCAAAACCCTTGATTAATTCTGAAGCATCCCAGCCTTTGTCTTTTTCCTTGTGGAAATCTTCTTTATCCTGAAGCATAGATTTCTCAAGAAACTGGATTCTTTGTTTGGCTTCATTTATTAAAGCTGACTCATCATTTCGTATTTCAGCCAAATCGTGTAAAACCAGTTCATCATGTTTCCTGAATGTTTTTGCCGCTCGATACGCTTCATGTCTTCTATGACCTAAAAAGCAAAGCGCATCTGCTCCCATTCGTAAGGAAGAATCCAGAAATTCCCGATAGATAAACTTTGCTCCAATATCAATCAAATCATAGGAGTCTTGCCACCCTCTACTTCTCACAATAACCTGCAGTTTGGGATAGTGTTTTTTTACGGTTTTCACTTTTTCAATGGTTTTCTCAGGTTCGTCAACAGCCACAATTAATAAATCTGCTTCACCTGCACCTGCCGCATGTAATAAATCGTTTCGGGAGGCATCTCCATAAAATACTTTGAGGCCTAATTTCCGCAAAAGATTCACATTATCGGGGTCAATATCTAAATAGGTAGCTGTAACTCCATTGGCCTGCAGAAATCTGCCGATGGTACTTCCAACCCTTCCAAATCCGGCGATAATTACTTTTTTATCCTCTTGCATTTCGTCGGCCTGTTTTTCACTTTCTATGGTTCCAAACCTCGGTTGAATCAGTTTCTCATTCAATAACATTAACAAGGGTGTAAATGTCATTGAAATGGCAACCACCGCAATTAGTGGGTTGGCAACATCAGTAGAGAGAATGGAATTGGAAGTGGAAAAAGACAAAAGAACAAAGGCAAATTCGCCACCTTGAGCCAGTGAAAAGGAAAATAACAGATTTTTGTCGAGTCCCATTTTAAAAAAGTGACCGATAATAAAAAGTACGATGAACTTAATAAGGATCAATAAAGCTACCAGACCGGCAATTAAACCCGGATTATTGGCAATAAGTTGAAAGTCGATGGAGGCACCCACAGCAATAAAAAACAAACCAAGAAGCAAACCTTTAAAGGGTTCTATATCGGTTTCCAATTCGTGACGGTACTCACTTTGTGCCAAAACTACACCTGCAATAAAGGTTCCCAAGGCAGGGCTAAGGCCAAGCATGGTCATTAAAATAGCAGCTGCGATAACCAATAACAATGCGGCAACAGTAAATAATTCACGCAATTCTGTTCGGGCTATCAAACGAAAAGCCGGACCAAGTAAATATTTACCTGCACCAACCATGGCCGTTATTGCTCCCAAAGTAATCAGCGACTTCCCCCAAACAGGCCAACCTTCTACCCAGGTAGTGGCTGCGTGGCTGTCGGCTGCGGCATCGCTTACTATTCCTTTAATGGCTAAATATGGTAAAATTGCCAATATTGGAATTACCGCAATATCTTGAAATAGCAACACTGAAAACGCATTTTGTCCCGCTTCGGTTTTCATTAATCCTTTTTCGTTTAAAGTCTCCAAAACAATGGCCGTGGAGGAAAGTGCAAAAGTGAGTCCAATGGCCAAACTGGTTTGCCAGGCAAATCCGGTCCCCATGGCAACTCCAGTTATAACTATTGTTGTAAACGCCATTTGTGTTCCGCCAAGCCCAAAAATTGAACGCCGCAATTTCCAAATCATCGAGGGTTGTAATTCAAGACCCACTATAAACAACATCATCACCACACCAAATTCGGCAAAGTGCATCACATCCTGTCCCTCTTCACCAATAAATCCAAACAGAAAAGGACCAATAATGATACCTGCCAAAAGGTATCCCAATACAGAGCCTAAACCCAGCTTTTTTGCCAGCGGAACAGCAATAACAGCTGCTGCTAAATATACAAATGCCTGAAAAAAGAATCCTCCTTGTTCCATAATTTTGCTCCTCTTATTTACTTAAAAAAAATTCATTAAAATATTCCTTTGTCATCAAATCATCTATATTAATTTTCTCATCACGCAACCCGCTAAGTAAATCCATATAATTGTTTCGATGTTTTAGCACCTCTTCTTTGCTAATTGAATGTGTGCCATGTACAACAAATGGCGGTAGGTATATCATTTTACACAAATTAGCCGTTTGCTCAAACGGTGTCAACAATTGCCGAATGGTAAAACGGTTATATCCCTTTTTACAATAGGCTTTCTGTTCTCCACCCGCGGTCAATACCTGTAAAAACATTTTGTCTTTTAAAGATTCTCCATGACTTCCATAGGCCCACCCATGCTGTAAAACCAAATCTTGCCACTCTTTCAATATGGCTGGCGCGCTGTACCAATAAAAAGGATGGTGAAAGATGATAACATCATGTTCTTCAATCAGTTGTTGTTCAGATTTTACATCAATATCCATTTCCGGATAAGCCTGGTAGAGATCGTGAAAGGTGATGCCTTCCATAGCATCGATATCTTGAATAAGGATTTTATTTATTCTGGATTTTTGAAATGCAGGATGCGCAAACAAAACAAGAATTTTTTTCATGCTGATTGATTTTTTTCTAAAGATAAACAATCTGAAATGACAAAGAGTTTAGACTAAGGGAGTGAAAAGTGAATATCGGTGCCACCTACCCCCCTTTTACAATCGGGGCTATGCTGCTAGTCTTTTTCTAAGGATAAAGTTTGAGTTAATAACTCAAATGCAGTACCTTGTATGTAATTAGCCCTATAATTGACAAATGGAAGATTTAATCAAAAAAATTAAAAGCAGCATACCCTTAAGCTTAGAAGCAGAAGAATATCTTATTTCTATTTCAAAAGAAAAAATAGTCCCTAAAGGATCAATCTTAATCCGTCAGGGACAAATTGTAAATAAAATATTTTTTGTAACAGGTGGTTGTTTAAGATCTTACTGTATTGATAAAAGCGGGAAAGAGCACACCTTACATTTTGCTATTAAAGATAATTGGATAAGTGATTATATCGCTATTCACGGTGATGAACCCGCAACGCTAACAATAGAATGTCTTACGGAATCAAACATCATTGAGTTTAATGCTAAAGAACTTGATGGAATGCTCACGCGATTTCCTGAATTAGAACCCTTTCAAAGGGGAAATTTAGAACGCCTTTTTGTAAGTCTGCAAAAGAGAATTTTAAATCAGTTACAATTATCTGCTGCCGAAAGGTATGATTTGTTTCTGGAGCAATACGGTGATGTAGCAAGGCAAATACCCAACTACCACATCGCCTCTTTTTTGGGCATTACACAAGAAAGCCTGAGTCGTATTAGAGTTAAAATTGCAAATAAATAGCTTTCTTACCATAGGTCAATATTTTTCCGGATCCCTAACTTTATCTTTGTACCATATTATTAGAAACAAATTAATCGATATAAAAATGAAAGCATTACAGATAGTAAAATATGGTGAGATTAAAGATAGTTTGGCTTTTAACGAAGTCAGCAAGCCAATGGTTCATGCCAACGATGTCCTTATTGAAGTTAAGGCCGCAGCCATTAATCCGATAGATAAACTTATTGTACTGGGATACCTTAAAGACATGCTCCCAATTCCATTACCGAGCACCCTCGCATATGATGTTAGTGGAATAGTCGTCGAAAAAGGATCTGGAGTTAGCAATTTTGAAATTGGAGATCTGGTTTATTCCAGAGTACCTCAGGAACAAATGGGTAGCATTGCTGAATTTGTTGCGGTTACTAGTGCTGCAGTATCAAAAAAACCTGGAAACATCACTTTTGAAGAGGCTGCTGGTTTACCATTAGCCGGACTTACCGCCTTACAATCGTTAGAATACGCCGGAATAAAGGCAAACGACAAAGTTCTTATACACGCTGGTTCAGGTGGAGTGGGTAGTTTCGCTATTCAGTATGCCAAGGCAAAAGGAGCCTATGTGTATACTACCACAAGTACCGATAATGTAAAGTGGGTTAAAGAACTTGGAGCTGACCGTGTAATTGATTACAAAACAGAGGACTATAAAAAAATCGTAAAGGACGCAGATATCGTTTTTGATACACTTGGCAACAACTATACATTGGAAGCTTTTGGGGTAATTAAGAAAGGCGGAAAAGTTGTTAGCGTTGTAGGTCCTTTAGATGAAGAGAGTGCTAAAATGTTTGGGATGGCAGACTATAAATTGCCAGAGGAATTAACTAAACTAGTTAAGGACAGAGAAGCGACTTACAAATATATTTTTATGCAACCAAATGGAGCACACTTAGGTGAAATTAAATCATTGATTGAAGATGATAAAATCAAACCAATCATTGATAAAGTTTATCCCTTCTCTGAAAGTGTTGAGGCATTCACACACCTTGCATCGGGCAGAGCAAAAGGGAAAATTGTTATTAAAATAGCATAATTGCTTTACAAAAAAGCTTACAAAAATAGCGGTTCGGGAACAATTCTCGAACCACCGTTTTTACAATATGCAAATTTGCAAAGGGTGTTTTTTACCAAACATCTGTTTTACGCTGATGCAACTAAGCTAATCACATTAAAATAAAACTACTTTTAAATTTAATAATATTGATATGTTAAAAAAAATATTAGGAATAGCTCCAAAGTTAGAATCTGATGGGTCTTATAGCCCTTCAAAATTGGCACTAAAGTTAGGAACAGTTGATAAAACTGATTTTGAAAATATTTCATACACGAAATACAAAGGGAATAAGTCGAAGATTTTGGTGATTTTTACCGAGCAAAAAAATTTAAAAATGCAGAATAGTAAATTGTTTTCTACAGGAAACCATCCGGTAGAAGCTTTATTACCTATGCTGCATTTTAAAAATGCTGGTTTTGATTTTGAAATAGCCACACCAACAGGAAAGCCTGTTGTTTTTGAAATGTGGGCTTTTCCAGAAAAGGATGAATATGTGAAAGCTATTTACAAGGAATACAAGTCAAGTTTTGAGCAACCAAAAAAATTACAAGACTTTATTGATACAGCATTGACAGAGTCAGCATCTTATGCCGCTGTATTTGTGCCTGGTGGACATGGTGCTATGTTAGGTATTCCAGAAGACAAAAACGTTGGAGAAATTTTGAATTGGGCTCATCAAAACGATTTATTTACTATAAGCCTTTGCCATGGACCCGGTTCACTTTTATCAACCACTCTCAATAATCAGAAATTTCTTTACGAAGGATACAAAATGGCAGTATTCCCTGATTCAGTAGATAATATGACACCAAAGATTGGATATTTGCCAGGACAAATGCCTTGGGGTTTAAGCGAAAAACTAAAAAGTTTAGGAGCGAATATTGTGAATACCAAGTCAGATAAAACCGTTTGTTTAGATAGAAAATTAATCACTGGCGCAAGTCCTTTAGCGTCTAATGAATTAGGAAAACTAGCAGTTGAAACTTTGTTAGAACAATTGAAGTAAATCTACTTACAATAACATAAGAGCAATAGCGGTTTGGAGGTTAACCTGAACCGCTATTTTTAAAAAAAGTAAATATAAATAAATAGAGGTTGACTATTAATCCTGCGAAATAAATATATAAGTAATTTTTGCCCGATGATCGGCCGGGGCTGAATTATCTCCCCTGAAAATACTCTTCAGTGCAAACTCCTCCGCAATTTTAGAAAAACAGGGAGAATCTTCTGAAGCTTCAATAACATTTGGTTTTGCCGAAACAACATTCCCAAGCTTGTTAACTTCAATTATCACCTCCACTTTTCCATAACCCCTGCATTTATAAACCGGAATGGGAAGATTCACGGAAACACGATTAAAAGGCTCCGATAAGAATTCGTAGCTTATATTTGTAGGACCCGTGAATTCTGTGGACTTTTCCTCCTCTGCAGGTTTTTCATTTAACACCGCTATATCTTTCTTATCAAGTAAGTTTTTTAGTTCTTCATTCGTTTTTTTCCACTCTTCACTTC
>JABMPI010000091.1 GCA_013203755.1 Bacteroidota bacterium | reverse complement strand
TAAATAAATATGTATATTGTGCTCGTTAACGTTAACGGAAATTTAACGCTTGGCGTAAACAACTAGTATACAGTAAACTAAATAACCAAGATGATTAACTAAATTTAAACGTACCTGCCTATGTAAAAATCAAATTTTATTTCAAATTTTAAATGTAGAGGAAGAAATTCCCTAATTTTTTAACCGAGTTTAAACTACAACTCTATAATTTACATTATTAATTAAACTTAAGAAACTTATGAAAAAAAGGACAAAGCAAAGTTCTTTGCTTAAAGGGCGAATGACGCTCTTGGCAAAGTTATTTTTGGTTGGGATTTTTCTTATTTCTCAATTAGGGGCATTCGCCCAGCAAAAAGCAATTACCGGTACTGTTGTTGGTGACGACGGTGCAGGAATTCCCGGAGTTACTGTTTTTGTTAAGGGAACAACTACTGGTACGGTTACCAACATAGACGGTAATTATTCCTTAATAAATGTTCCTGAAAATGCAACACTTTCATTTTCCTTTGTTGGAATGAAAACACAGGAAATTGTGGTTGGTGATCAAACTGCAATTGATGCAACAATGGCTAACGATGCAATTGGTTTGGATGAAGTAATTGCAATTGGTTATGGTACAGCAAAGAAAAGTGATGTAACCGGAGCGATTGTAAACGTTAAGGCCGAAGAGCTGAGAAAATATGCTCCGTCCAACGTTCAGGAATTACTTCGTTCTGCGGTACCCGGATTAAAAGTTGGGTACAGTACAAGTGCGAAAAACACGCCTGATTTTGAAGTACGTGGTGACAATACCATTAAATCTGATTCGGGTGATGAAACATCAGGTAACCGTCCACTTATCGTTTTAGACGGTATCATCTTTAACGGCGACATTGCTGAAATTAACGTAAACGATGTGGAAACTATCGACGTACTAAAAGATGCCAGTGCAGCCTCTATTTACGGTTCGCGTGCATCAAATGGTGTAATTGTTTTTACCACAAAAAAAGGTGCTTTAGGTAAACCTAAAATTAGGGTATCTGCCAAGTATGGCCTTGTAACCAAAGGTAAAAGAAACGAAACCTATAAAGGTGAAGAAATGCTGGAGTGGCTTGTTGACGTACAAGAATCACTTTCCGGTAAATCAGAAGACGCGTGGTCTGCATTTGACGATCCACGCAATTTATCGGGTGGCGATCTTGATGCATGGAAAACTGAAAATGGTATTGCCGGAGAAACCAACCAGGACGCAATTAACACAAGATGGTTGGAAGGACTCGGAATGGATAGCGATGAGATAATGAACTTCACCAATGGTATGGAACATGACTGGCAGGATTACTTATTCCACACCGGTGAAAGACAAAATTATGACGTGAGTATTTCAGGACGTAACGAAAAAATATCTTACTACTGGTCGTTGGGACTTGTAGATAGCGAGAGTCTTCAACTTGAAGAAACGTATCAATCCATAAGCTCGCGTTTGAATTTGGATGTTACTGTTACTGATTTCTTATCGGCAGGGATTTATGCTAACTTTACTTACCAGGATGAAGGCGATCTTCCTATAAGTAACGGTGGTTATCGTACCAATTCACCTTGGGATAATCCATGGGAAGCCAGGGTATGGTACGACGATGAAATACAGCAAACGGGAGATGATGTTTATTTATACGATAATAAATACCTGAAACAAAATACTTCAGGTTCAAACCGGGGTAACCCATACCTTGAGACTGCTTATACTACAAGGAAATACGACAGATACCGTATACTCCCAACCATGTTTGCTAAACTAACCCTTCCGTATGGTATAACCTTCGATACAAAATTAACAACCCGATTGGATTTCAGAAGAAGATTTGAATATGAGGATGATGGAAACCCGGATTGGGGACATGGCGGAGAAGTACGCAGGCATCATAATCAAACCTACGAATGGCAGTTTGATAATATTTTAGCCTGGAACAAAGAATTTGGTGAGCATAGGATTGCTGCCACCGGACTTGTAAATGCAGAGCGTAACCAGAGCTGGTACACCGATGCACGAAATTCGAATTTGCAACCAACTCAAGCATTGGGGTATCGCGGTATTGGATACGGTATTAACCCAATTGTAGGCTCCGATGACCAGGCTACAACCCGCACTGCCTTAATGGGACGTGTTAATTATGGGTTCAGCAACCGCTACAATTTATCAGCATCTATCCGTCAGGATGGTTATTCACGTTTTGGTGAAAACTTTGTACATGCTACCTTCCCTTCGGTTTCGGGAGCCTGGACACTTAGCAACGAAGCATTTATGGCTGAAAGACCGGATTGGATGACTTTCTTAAAAGTGCGTGCCAGTTGGGGTGTAAACGGTAACTCCAGTGGTCTGAGCTCGTATGCAGCCTATTCAAACTTAAGCAGAGGTAAATACCTGAACTGGTCAGGAGGTTATTTCGCGGCAAACCGCTTAACCATTGGCCGAATTGCTAACCCTAACCTGGCATGGGAGAAAAACAATGCCTTTAACCTTGCTCTTGACTATGGCCTTTGGGACGGTCGCGTAAGAGGTGCTATCGATGTTTATTCTGCTACAACAAACGATTTATTATTAAACAAAAAACTTCCGATTTTAACTGGTTTCGAGGAAATTACCACCAACGTAGGTAGCCTGAAAAACACAGGATTCGATTTATCCGTTAACACGGTTAATGTTGAAAAAAATAATTTCAAATGGACCAGTAGTTTTAATGTGTCGTACAATAAAAACGAGATTGTATCGCTTACAGGTGAAGAGGTTGAGATGACGGATCCAGATGGCAATACTTATATGTTAGAACCAGATGATACTGACAATGGCTGGTTTATTGGTCAGAACAAAGATGTAATCTGGAATTTTGAAATGGGAGATGTTTACACTACCGATGAAGCTGCTGAAGCTGCTGAGTGGGGATTACAGCCCGGTGATTTCAGGTTTATAGATCAGAATGATGACGGTGTATTGAATACCGATGATAAAGTATTCCAGGGTTTATCTAAAAACCCATGGTATATTACCTTGAGGAATGACTTTACCTGGAAAAACTTCGATATGGGAGTTGTATTCTTATCGAAATTAGGTTACAAAGGAGGAAGTTCGTATCCGTTTAACGTGGATCAGACCTTAATTAAGAACCACAACTGGTATAGTGAGATTGGCTATTGGATGCCGGATAACCAGCTGAAAGATTTTGCCCGGATAAATTCAATCCGATTGAATACTGACATGCGGATTTATGTACCAAGAGATTACCTGCGTTTACAAAATCTATCGTTCGGGTATAATATTCCGACTGATGTATTGGATGGGATAAAAGTAAGTAGTGCGCGTGTTGCATTTAATGCCGATAATGTATTCGTTCTTACCCAGTGGTACGACGGAGATCCTGAATCACGTTTAGAAATGCCTAGAACTTGGTCCTTTAGTGTTGACTTTTCTTTCTAAACCAACAAAAGGAAATTAAAGTTTAAATTAAAGATATATTTAATTCATAAAAATTAAGAAATGAAAAAAATAAAGAATATAGCAGGATTGGTGCTGGTACTACTTCTTACCTTTACCATGTCTTGTAACGAGGAATTTTTGAATGAAGAACCCATGTCGTTCCTTAGCCCGGAAAATACCTTTACTGATGCAGCCGGTTTGCAAGCTGCTTTGGATGTTGCCATTTATTATGTTTTTGACCAGGTACAAGGCGATGGTAGGGAACTACAGTTCAACCACAACATGAGTGACGTTACAGTTGTTTCTAAAACTGATGCCCAGAACTCTTATGCTGACCTGGTAACCTATTTTACACCTTATAACGATAACCAGGGACCTGCAGGTAGAAGCGTAGAATCCTACGAAAATGGATACGAGTCAATTAAAGCCGTTAATACGGTTATCGATTACATAGACGTTCCTGTATGGAGTGGTGGAGACGCCGATCCGGAAAGGAATCATTTATTAGGTAGTGCTTATTTCATGCGTGCATTTTTCTACATGCAATTAACCATGCAATTTGGAAACATTGCGTTTCCTTTGAATGTGGTTACTGAAGCACGCCAGGATTTTAAAGTATTCAACATGCAAGGCATCTGGGATCAAATGATAGTTGACCTGGAATATGCAATAAAATGGGTAAAACCAATTAGTCAACTCCCAAAAGGACAAGCACCAAATTCAGCGGCAAGAATGTTGCTGGCCAAGTATTACATACTTAACGAAAGGTTTGCCGATGCCGAATCTCAAATGGATGCGGTTATCAACAGCGGTGAAACCACTCTGTTTACCGATGCGATGGTTGGCAGGGATTCAGTTCAGATTGGTAATCTCATCAATCCTTACCATAAAGATGGTTGGGAAGGTAGTGGTAAAGCAAAAGAATTAATTCTTCCGGGACAAAGGCCAATTGTTAAAGCCGATGCCATAAATACTTTACATACCAATTACGATGGTGAACCCACTCCACTTGGTAGTGAACATGGTACTCAAAAATTAACCAATCCGGAGGGTATATGGGTGATGACAAATGCTCCTTTCCTCGATGGTAAAATGAGGGAATCGGCTTCTGTTCGTACCTGGGGGCCTAATTTTGGCACAAAAACAGGCAGGGCCTTTACACCAGATGGTAAAATTGGCTTTCAAGCCGACCAGGGTTATAAAGGTTTAATGATGTTGAAATGGGGCCGTGGCCAGGGTTTTTCCGGACCTACTAACTATGGTGAATATGACATCTGGACCTATAATGGTGAACTTGACAAACAGGACTACCGCCATAAGCCGGGTAATTTCTTCTGGATGGAACAATTGGTTTACGATTATGAGCCCTTAAATGGAACTTCTCCTTATTACCGCCAAAATGCTCAGCTTTTTGCCGACAACGGAACACTTCTTTGCGAAGATACCATTCGTTGCTGGTTTAGCTTTCCGCTGTATAAAAAGTGGGGGCAAAACTACGAAAGTAATGTAAAAAGGCAGCATGGTGGAAGACAACCCACTTATATTTTAAGAAAAGCTGAAGCTTATTTGATTCGTGCTGAAGCAAGAGCATGGCAAGATAATTGGGCCGGAATGCTTGAAGATGTAAATATAATTCGTGAACGTGCCAATGCAAAAGTTACGTTTACTATGGCAGATGCACAGCAAATGGGTATGGAAATGGTAATGGATGAACGTGCACGCGAATTGTATGGCGAAGTATATCGTCACGATGAGATGGTACGCTGGTCGGTTGTTTATGCCAAAACCGGAAAAGCTTACAAAGGAAAAACGTATTCCATTTCAGGAGGCGACATTGAAAAATCATTGTCTGCAAATAGTTTCTATTACGACAGGCAGATGGATGTTAATAATATGTACCGCGATCAAGTTCCTTGGTTTTCTTATGGTATAAAATACACAATAGCACCAAAACACATTTGGTGGCCGGTTTACGAACCATTCCTTATTGGTAACGTAGCAGCTGTTTTAAACCAAACAACCGGTTATGAAGGTTCTGCCGGGAATATTGAACCGTTAGTACACGTTGTTCAGCCAGCTGGGGTATCTAACGTAGATCCACAGTATGCAGTAGAACCACCAGAATAGTTTTATTATAAAATACTCCGCATAGAGTAATAATTTATTTGATTAGTAAGGGCATCTATCAATTGATAGATGCCCTTATGATTTGGTTTAAATGCAACCAAAAAGCATAGCATTGTATCTTTCAACTTTTCTCTTTTTAAAGTATTGATTTTTACTGAAATTGCTATTTTTGTGATGGTTTGGTCAATAATGTTTCAAAATGTAGCAAATGAATCGTATTTTTTGTGTTCTTATTTTAGTCGTTTCTATCGTGTTTTTTTCGGGTTGCAAAAAAGTGCGGACCGATATTGTTTATGATAAATCCTACATGAATGAAATAAAACTGGTTCGAAAAGATTTTGCTTTATATATTACCAGAAATTCTATTCCGGGAGCAAACTTTGCAATTGGCAAAGACAATAAAATAATCTATTCAGAAGGAATGGGCCTGGCATCAAAAGAATTAGAAGTTCCAATGACTCGCGGAAATAAACTTAGAGTTGGTGATGTTTCACAACTTTTTACTTTTATTACTTATTTAAAGTTGGTAGAAGAAGGAGTTCTAGAACCCGATTCAACCGTTCAATATTATATTAAGGACTATCCAAAAACCGACTTTAAACTTAGGTTAAAGCATTTACCCTATCATACATCGGGTATAAGGAAAGCAGATCCAAGTGAAAGGAAATTGAGTGCACCTAATCTTAGTATTCAAAAAGGTCTTGAAAGTTTTATGCATGATGAACTAGTCAGTCCATCAGGGTGGTACGAGGAAGTAAGCATGTTTAATGCCAACCTTTTGGGGGCTGTTATGGAAAGAGCTACGAAGAAAAAGTTTCCCCAATTGTTAAGAGAATATCTTACGGATACTCTTCATTTGACAAATACTGTAGTTGATGATCCCCTTGTAACCATTAAGGGAAGAGCTGAGTTTTACGATCAGGGTATGTTTGGGAAAGTTGTTAATGCTTCATCTCAGGACATGAGGTACTGTGCTCCTTCAATCGGTATTTTGTCGAATGCCGAAGATTTAGTGAAACTGGGAATGGCTATTTTAGATTCAGATTACTTTAGCAAAGAATTTACAAGGAAGCTTTTTGAACCATGTGATCTTTACGGCAATTATAAATCGAAAATGGCAAATGGTTGGATATTGACCATCGATAAACAAGGAAGAGATGTGAATGCAAGTAGTGGTAGTGTTACTGGTGGTGGGGCTGCAATACTTATTTATCCCGAAGAAAAATTGGTTATCGCATGTGCCATGAACCTAACGGTTGGCAACGATAATATACCTATAATTGAAGCAGCTAATCATTTTTTGCAAGATTCTGAATTTGACGAAAAAGTAGAAACAGAATTGACCGAGTAACTATTTAGCCTTTACGAATATTTTAGAACCCTCCTTTTTTATATTTTAAAAGACAAAGGTTAATAAAAAGTGTTGAGATAACTTGTCTCATCTACCTTTACATAAAATGGGTAGAAATTATTTCAAACCTATACACTATCCGCAACTTTTCCACTTGATCCGGCAGAGCCCCGGTGAATTCTTTCGATTACAATAAATATCTCTTCAAAACCCTTCTGCCTACAGTCCTTCTAGCAGTTTTCAGAACCAGGGTAGCAAGGTTCTACCCCGGGGTAGAACAATAATCTTATGCCAGAGCAAGGCAACCTTATGGGGTAGAGCGATAATCTTCCGTCAGATAGCCTCCATCTTTTAGGCAGGCGTGTTCATCTTGTATAAGATAGCCTCCATCTTATGGACAGTTGTGTTCATCTTGTATAAGATAGCCTCCATCTTATGGGGTAGGGTTATTATCTGGTATAAGATTATCGTCATCTTTTAGGGTAGCGTGTTGATCTTGTGCCCGATTAGTGCAAACTTACGGGGCAGAATGTTGCGCTGTTACATTTTTGGAGGAATATTACAGGGTAAGATAACTTTATGGGTTAAGGATAAAATCGGGGTTCATAAAAAAATTCCGCCCTGTTGCCAGAACGGAATTCTTTTCAAAACAAGGAAATATTATTTCCTTAGCTGGCGCAGTTTATGCACCAGGCTGTTGTCTTTTCCCAGCAAACCTTCAATGAGGTTTACAAAAGCTGAGGCATCGTTGTAAGCCACTTTAAGAGTAGAGTTGGCTAGCTTTGTGGCATCGAGTGCAGCAGCCTGAGCTTTATTCTGAGCTCCTTCTGCATCGTCGGCACTTTGCAGTTTGGTCTTTAATCCGCCCGACCTGGCGGTAGGGTCAAAACCGGCATCGGTAAGCAAACTTGCGTTCTGATCCACAATCACGATAACCTGCGATACAAAATCGCGGCTTTCCTTCTCGTTTAATGTTGCCATTAATTGTTAATTTTAGCGTGATTAATAATAACACTTGTTGTTAATCTTTCGGGCCGCCTGTTTTGTACGCACTCCACAGGTGGCCCTTTTACTACACAAACCATCGGGTTTGCTATACACACGCTCCTTGCATATGTGAACGGGTTGAAATAAAAATTTAAAACGATATAAACAGATGTTTTGGGTTTATATATGTTTTGGTTATAACTTTTATGCAAATTATGAAAAATAGGGTTAGAAACTACTAGTTTTTATTTTTTATAATTTATTATGATGTGTTTTTTGTTTATACAAGGCTGATTTGATGCGAAATAACCAAAGGGAATTCATTTATTTCAATTAAAATAAACGATGTAAATGAACAATAGCACCCACTATTTTAAGGAAAACCCAAGGTATATAAGTGAAAAACACCTCATATACCAAGTACTTGAAACTAAAAAATAAATTTCCTAGCAGTTAGTTACACCCCGAATAGCTAAAACATTTATATGTTAAAATCAAATTATGCTTTTAATAAAGTTAGATTTCCTTATTTTTGCTCAAGCTAATAAATAGCCGTTCTAAACTCAACTTGTTAATTATGCTAAAAAATATTTTTTCAAAAACAGCCGGAATCAATATTCTTATTCTCTTTTTTATTTTAATACTATCCCTTTTCTATTTCTACCCGCAATTAGAAGGGAAGGTATTGCAACAGTCAGACATCACTCATTTTAAGGGAATGGCAAAAGAACTTCAGGATTACCGCAATGAAACAGGAGAAGAAGCCATTTGGACAAACACTCTGTTTAGTGGTATGCCCGGGTATATGATTTCGGTACTTTATCCTGGCAATGTTGCAAACAACATTCACCATTGGTTACGTAAAATGTTTCACCCGGCGGCAATGCTTCTACTATATATGCTTGGTTTTTTTATTTTACTATTATCGTTAAAAATAAACCGCTGGCTAAGTCTTGCAGGTGCCATTGCCTTTGGTTTTTCTTCCTATTTCCTAATTATTATTGGTGCTGGGCACAACACAAAAGCGTATGCCATTGGGTATTTACCTATTGTTATTGCCGGAGTACTTATGGTTTTCCGCGGAAAACGTATTCCGGGTACAGTACTGTTTTCTCTTGCCTTATCGTTGGAACTATTAGCCAACCATTTTCAAATTACCTATTACGGATTACTATTAATCGTATTATTTGGGATTTTTGAATTTATATATGCAATTAAAGAAAAAGCTTTAGCTCCCTTTTTTAAATCTGCATTGTATTTATTTACCGGGGCAGTTCTAGCCATTGGTATGAATTTTTCAAGGCTTTACACAACTTATGAATATTCCAAAGAAACCATTCGTGGCCCTTCAGAATTAACATCGGATAATACCAATAAAACTTCAGGATTAAATAAAGATTATGTGGTTCAGTGGAGTTATGGGATTGATGAGACAATGACATTATTGATTCCCAATTTTAAGGGAGGTGCCAGCCAGATTAGTGCCGGAATAGATTCGGAGAGTTACAAGGCATTGCAACAAAAAGGCGTTCAAAATCCACGACAAGCGGTTAACAGCATTATTATGTACCATGGCGACCAACCCGGCACTTCGGGTCCGGTTTACCTCGGAGCCATTATCGTATTCCTTTTTGTATTGGGACTTTTTATTGTAAAAGGCAGATATAAATGGTGGCTGTTAAGTGCAACCATAATTTCAATTGTTCTTTCGTGGGGAGGCAATATAATGTGGCTAACCAGCTTTTTGCTCGACCATCTTCCCATGTATAATAAATTCCGAACACCAAGTATGTCTCTGGTTATTGCACAAATAGCCATGCCTTTACTTGGTTTTATTGCTTTAAATAATATTTTAACCGGAGAAATTGCAAAAAAAGAAGCACTAAATGGTCTAAAATGGGCTGCTATAATTACCGGAGGCTTGTCGTTACTTTTTGCAGTTTTGCCTGGAATTGCTGGAGATTTTAACAGTCAGTACGACCTAAGACTGCAACTTCCAGACTGGTTAATTGAGAGTGCAATTACCGACCGTAAAGCGGCATTAAGTTCCGATGCATTTCGATCCTTTCTATTTATTGCATTGGCAGTCGGAGCTCTTTATATGTGGCACCTCAAAAAAATTAAAACCAATCTTTTCATCGCAGTTTTAGGATTATTAATTCTGGTTGATTTGTGGGCGGTTGACAAACGCTACTTAAATAACGATAATTTTGTTTCAAAACGTGAAGCAACAAATCCATTTCCTGAAATGCCTGTGGACAAAGCAATTCTACAAGATACTGATTTAAGTTATCGTGTTTTGCCCTTGCAAAATACGTTTCAAGATGCTCGTACATCGTATTATCATAAAAATGTTGGGGGATACCATGCTGCAAAAATGCGTCGTTACCAGGAAATAATAGAGAATCATCTAATGCCGGAAATGCAACAAATGGTAAAAGGGCTGCAGTCTGGAAGTCAGCCTGATTCTATTTTTAGTCAGCTTCCTGTTATAAATATGCTTAATTCACGCTATATTATTTACGACCTTAACCAGGCACCCATTCGAAATCCGATGGCATTGGGCAATGCATGGTTCGTAAACAGTTTTGAGTTGGTGGAAAATGCTGATGAGGAAATTGCTGCACTTAAAGGTTTCAGTCCGGCTTCGAAAGCCATTGTTGATACGCGGTTTTCGGAATTTGTTGAAGGAAAAACTTTCACAAAAGATATGGAGGGAAATATTGAATTAACAGAATATCAACCCAACTATCTTAAATATTCAACAAAAGCTACCACTGAGCAACTTACCGTTTTCTCTGAAGTTTATTACGACAAAGGTTGGGAAGCCTTTATCGACGGAGAAATAGTTCCACACTTTAGAGTAAATTATATATTACGAGCACTAACATTGCCTGCCGGCGAACATACCCTAGAATTTAAATTTGAACCAAAATCGTATTTTATTGGGAATAAAATTTCAATGGCTAGTTCAATTGTTTTACTGCTACTTATTTTAGGTTTTTCGTTCACTGAAATTAAAAAAACCATAGCAAAAGGTACGGGTATAGAAAAGTCAAACTAATTTTCAAAACTTGGATTAACGGAATTTTTCTCTTTTTTATTTGGTGATAATAAGGGGCATATTCAATACGTAAAATAAACATGCAAAAACGACATAAAAATAAACTTCAATACTTTAACGAACAAGCCCAAACGACCAAAAAATATATTTTCCCGTATATCGTAAATTTTAGAGAAATAACTTCTGACCTCAAAATTTTAGAGATTGGATGCGGCGAAGGAGGGAATTTGAAACCTTTTTTAGACATCGGTTGTAATTCAACCGGTGTTGACCTTTCTTCAGGGAAAATTGAAAATGGCAAAAAATATTTTAGTGATCATCCAAATAAAAAAAAAATTAAACTCATTTGTCAGGATATATACAAATGGGAGTATTCTGGAAAATTTGATATAATAATACTTCGGGATGTAATAGAACACATTCCTAACCAACTAAAATTTATGGGTGTTTTAAAAAACTTTATAAATGAAAATGGCATGGTTTTTTTTGGATTTCCACCCTGGCAAAATCCCTTTGGTGGTCATCAACAAATGTGTAAAAGCAAATTCTTATGTAAACTTCCCTGGTTTCACTTACTACCTACTTCCCTATATATACTGGCATTACAAATTTTTAATGAATCTGAAGGAACAATTACGGGACTGAAAGAAGTTAAAGAAACAGGTATTTCCATAGAGAGATTTGAGAGAATTTTAAAGCAACAAAATTATACAGTTAATAAAAAAACACTGTTTTTCATTAATCCTAATTATACCATCAAATTTGGATTAAAAACCAGAAAACAAAATAAATTAATTGCTGCAATCCCTTGGGTGAGAAACTTTTTTTCAACAGCTGCATACTATCTCGTTTCAACAAAAGAAGTTTAATTAGTATTTAAATAAACAAAACTGCATTTCTTACAAAATTAGTGTGCAATTTGAATTTTCCTAATAATAGGGCTTCCCATAGGTTTATTTAAAACTAAAATATTTACTCATATATTTAAACCAAAATAATAAAATGAGCCAACGGCTTTCTTCTAAATTCTTTCAGCGCGATGTTTTAAAAATTGCTCCAGATCTATTGGATAAAACACTGGTTCGACAATTAGATGACAAATCAATTCAAGAATATGTCATAACAGAAGTGGAAGCCTATCGCGGTACTGATGATCTTGCATGCCATGCCAGCAAAGGCAGGACGCCTCGCACAGAAGTGATGTTTCGCGAAGGCGGATTAGTTTACATCTATCTCATTTACGGGTTGTACTGGATGCTTAATATTGTTGCAGGAAAAGAGAACGATGCTTCTGCTATTCTAATCAGAGGAATTGAAGGTATTTCCGGTCCCGGGCGGGTTGGTAAAGCACTTCAACTCGACAAATCGTTCTATGGAGAAGACCTCTTTATTTCTGATCGGATTTGGATTGAGGATTCCGGGAATAAACCAAAATTTTCAAGGTCTCCAAGAATTGGGATCGATTACGCCGGCGAACCCTGGATTAGCAAACCCTGGAGGTTTTTAATTGAAGATTAGTTCTTACCATTTACAAACCGATTGTACAACCACAACAGTTCCTTAGCTAAAACTTCAATTCTGAAATAACCAATATTCAATGTAAAATATATACATGGAAAAGCCAACACAAACACTGGATGCCCACCGATGCCTGCGATATGGTATGGTAGAATTAAGAAGAGTTGGCAGTCTCAGTATTCAGTCTCAGTGAAGAAAATATCTCGGGTTGTTGTTTTTTCCCAGGTTAATCTCTTAATTTCTTCCCAATTTACAAGTTTTGTTTCTTTCTTCTGACTTCCAGCTTCGGTTTTCGGTCTTTCATCTTCTATCTTCTATCTTCCGTTTTTAAACCTGGTTCTTACCAATTACAAACCGATCGTATAACCAAAGAAAAACAACAGCAGATACTCCAACACCGGCGTAAATCACCCATATATTTGCAGGATGGTAATTTTGCCATAGGAAATTTATTAATTCCTCACCTTCCATTCCCAGCTTTTCGGAAGCCATTTTTATATAATCGTTTTTTGTAAACTCATCAGAAATCTCTGGAATTGAAATTCCCTGTTTGGCAACTTCTAGTTTTAGCAGGTAAATTTTATTTTACCAAACCTTGCTCTCGCAGAATTTTACCGGCTTCGGTTAACGAAATAATGTCCTCTTCCGGGAAACTTCCATCGGGCAGTGGCCCAACATTCATCAAAAGATTAGCATCTTTTTCCCAGGTTTCTTTTATAATTTGAATGAGTCCCTCCGCTGTTTTATGTTTTCCGTCGTTTCGTTTATCGTAACCCCAGGCATGAGGCTGAAGTGTATTACATATTTCTTTGGGTTTATTTTTATTTTTTTCGTAAACCATGCGGGCAACTTCAAACTGATTTCCAACGGTTGCACTTGCATTACGCTCGGGAGCAGAAAAATCTTCATCGCCATTTGCTCCCTGTTTAAACGAAATTAATGCATGTGGACTTAAACTGCGAATTAATGCATATGTTTCTTCCACCGGAAACAAATCGGGGCGATTGTACAATCCCATTATTGGATCGAACCAAATACCTGCAATTGTTGGATATTGAGTAAGTAATTCTGTTACATGTTCGTGTACGTAATCAACATAAATCCTAAAATCTTCATCTTTTTGAAATTTATACTCTGGCTGAGCTTTTTCATATGCAGGGCGTGCATTCTGCCAACCCGCTTCACGCGAATAAAAATAGGGGTGTTTCCAATCTGCAGCATACGAATAATACAAAAATAAGCCCAACCCTTTTTCGTTACAAGCCTCTGCAAGCTCACCAATTAAGTCGCGGTCGCAAGGAGAATTCGAACTATTAAAGTCTGTTTGTTCCGTTTTAAACAAACAAAATCCATCGTGGTGTTTACTTGTAATTGTTATGTATTTCATTCCAGCTTTTATAGCCAGATCGGTAATAAAATCAGCATCGAATTTGTCGGCAGTAAAAGTATCCTTAAGTTTTGCATATTCAGCCACCGGAATTGTATCGCGTAACTGAACCCACTCCCCTCTTCCTAATTGCGCATATAAACCATAATGTATAAACATGCCATATTTCGCATCGGTAAACCATTGTAAATTAGCCTTTCGTGGATTTTTCGAATACTCGACCGAATAGTTCTTCAAGTAATTAGGTAAATTAGAATTCTGATCTATACATGAATTAAATAGAACAAGTACTAAAAAAGGAAGTACTAAAAATGATAACTTCTGTTGCATAAATCTTGATCTAATAAGATGTTGTAAATGAAACAATTAAAGCTCCAGATCAAAGAATATCGAAACAAGAATAATTGTCATTATTATTATAAGAAGCATAACAAAAAATCCTACAATCCCAATATTTAACCCTCTTTGAACTTTTTCTTTTTTTGTTCTGGCAAGAAGTTGCTCAATCGATCCAACGAGTCTGTATGGAGCTTGTTCATTTTTAATAATATAATCAGC
>JABMPI010000090.1 GCA_013203755.1 Bacteroidota bacterium | reverse complement strand
TAATTTTTGTAATTGGTATTCGTGATTTCGCTTTGCTCAATTCCCGAAAAGCTATCTGCATTGAGTATATTAGGGTAAAGGCTTAATTTTTATATTCTTGAAGTACACGGTACTTTCAGGATCATGTCCTTGCAGACAGATTGTTCCTCTCGAAATTTTACGACCAGGCATACCTTCGTAAATTACATTCTCAGGTTCAATGTAATCCACAGAAATCACACCGTTCAGCTTTGTTACAATATGTTTACCTTTTACCGAAATGTACATGGTAAACCACTCATTATCTTTTGTGGGTACATTTTTCATATCCATAACAGCATACAAACCACTGGTTCTGCGCCAATCGCCATGGCTGTTATTTACCTGCACTTCGTATCCTTTATCAGGCCAGCCATCTTTTTGATATTCTGTATGAAAATAAACTCCTGAATTTGAGTTCGGTTTGGTCATTACATCTACTTGAAGCTCAAAGTTTTTAAAATCGTGGTTTTCTACAGTACCATCATAAAACAAATGACTGCGATCTCCATTAACCTTGATCATCCCATCTTTCACAGAAAACGTTCCTTCCTTTTCACTGAATTTCCAATTATCCAGATTTACTCCATTAAACAGATTATACCAGCCTTCAGCATCTTTTTCAGCAGAAATTTTTTGTGCTCCACAATTCAAGAAAAAGCCAACTACTAATGTTACCAAAATCAATTTTTTCATGTTAGTTTAATTTAAGTTGATATTTAATAAATTTAAAAATATTTATCTGTGATTCATGTATTTAGCATCTAATTTGCAACGAGTTATTTATTCTGAATGTTAGAAAACGAATCTGGCCATCTGCATTCCAACTCTTTTTTTCCATTCAGATCACGAATCCAGGTGTCGAACTGGTGTTTTCCTTCCGTTAAAACAATTACGCGACCACCGGCCAAAGGATCTTCCTCGCCTCGCATTACTTTTGTTACTCTGCCGTATGCCAAGGCAATGTTATAATACACCCCAATATAGTCGTTAATATGATCGTGCCCCACAAATGTTCCCATTACATCTCCGCCTTCCAACATTGCTGAAAACATTCCGGTATTGATATCCGGACTGCATTCATCTTCATTTTTCACACCCAAAGGTGGATGATCTTTGTTGTTCCATGCATTGGTATATTCGGGTAGTGGAATATGAAAAAATACCAAAGCCGGCAAAGGATTTCCGTCGTTTTCAAGAGTATACGTTTTACTTTTCGCACAATACCAGTTTACCTGAGAAAAATCAAACCAGCCGTAACCATCTACCGAAGGTTTTAAAGTGCTGTAGGTATTAGAATCCATACAATACAACAAAGCATTGGTTTTCTTATTTTTCCCCTTAACCTCCAAAACAAAGTTTGAATTCCCGTAAGTATCTCCTTTGTCGTTGTTTAAACAATTGGGGATACTTTGTAAATATTCAGCCAGAACATTTCTGGAAGTATTACTTTCCGATTCGTGGTTTCCAAAAACCACAGCCCAGGGAGTATTCGTCATTTTCAAAATTGGAATTAATCTTTCATAAGCTTCCTGCGGATTGCTTTGTGTCATAATATCACCGGTAAACAAAACCAGGTCTGGCTTTTCAATTTCAATTACATCATTTACAATATCGTAAGATTGAATGTATTCCTTTTTGGGCAGGTTTATGTGCATATCAGTGAATTGAACAATTTTAAATTCACCTTTTGAATTGAATTTTAGTTCGATGTCATTTTGTGAACTAGCAGTTAATGTAACTACAAACAGTAAAAACAAACTATAAATAGTATTCTTCATTTTCAATTATCTTTTGCCGTCCCATAAATGGGACGGATTTCAAATATTTATTCCAGTGGGTTTTAACCCAATTATTCAATATTATGGGCTAAAGCCCGGTTTATCTGTTTTACCGCTGACCGTTGGCTGAAACCAACGGCAAAAGATAAATTCGTTTATATACTTCCTGAAATGTGATTATTGTTTTACTTCTTTACAATTTCAAATTCATCAGCAATTTTACCTTCCGAATCAAAGGCCTGATATTTCAGTTTATTATCTTTTATTTTTAAGTATTGATAATACTGCCCCGTTGTATATCTAACTGCTGCGTAAGGTTCTTCCAAAGCATCACGAGTTCTGGAAGGAATACCAATGGAAATAATATAAGCCGTACCATCATTGTACGACGAGACAACCTCTCCTTTATTCATAGGTTTTGATCGCATGTAATAATGAATGTGTCCGCTAAAAACCATATCCACATGGTACCGATCGAAAAGCGGTAACCAGGCTTCCTGAATATCATAATAAGGTTCTTCCCAATTGTATGGAGGGAAATGAAAGGTTGCAATTTTCCAGGTGGCTGTTGAATTTGCCAACTGCTCTTCAATCCATTTTGTTTGTGTATCCACTCCCGAAGTAGCATCAATCATCAAAAACAGCGTATTCTTATAGGTAAAAGAATAGGTTTGTTCTTTTGGAACATTTACCGGTGCATTTTTAGGATAACTAAATGTTTCGCGATAAACCAAAGCCCCCAAACCACTTCTGCTGTCGTGGTTTCCAACAGCATTCATAAAAGGTTTGCGAGAAATTACATTTTTAGGGAATTCCAGAAGGTCGTCCCACTCGTTACGGTGCAGGCCATCGCCAACCATATCGCCCACAATAGTATAAAATGCAGCATCTGGATGAGCTTTATCAGCCCTGTTCATCAACTCGCCATAAGCAGTTTGGTGGTGAACATCTCCAAACCAAATAAATGAAAATTTATTGTCATCCGCAGCGGTTGTAAATATTTGATTTGCCGTCCAACCGGTTTGTGGTGGAATTTGATATTCGTAAGTAGCTCCCGCTTTTAGATTTTTAAGCTGGGTGGTAAATTTATGTACATAGCGGTCATTCATTAGATTTCTGTCTTCCAACAAATATTTACTCGCATTAACCGACTCAATTATAGTACTTCCTTTTTCCCTGTAATTAACTGTTCCTGTTGCAACAGTTGTATCAGTTCGCCATTGAATATCCATAGTGGTAGAAGTATTATCGCTCCAGGTTAGCATTACCTGATCGGGTGTTGCAGAAGATGGAAACGCAGTTTTTCTGAACGCGCCTACCAAATGAGACTCCACCCCGCGACCTCTGATTGTGGTAAGAATTTTTTGCCCTTTTAATTCTTCCGGCACATTCTCAATTACCAATTCATCCCAATCGTGATATACAAAAGCACCATCGTCCATGATCCCAATATATTGATTTTCGGGAAAGAAATTACTAAGTTTTAATTCTTCGCTTTTATTTTGTGCTCCAACCGAAACGAAATAATGAAATCCATCGTTCTCAAATCCATTAATACCTAAGCCAACTGTACCTGCATCGAATGACTTTTGCCATATTTCGTAGGTGGTGTGTTCATGATTAAGCACCATTTCAGTCTTTTTAAAGCCGTTTGTAGCTAACCAAAACGGAACAGTCTTTTGTTTCTCACTGCGCATTACAGACACCACAACCGGCACATTCACATCGAATGTCCAGTGACGGGTTGCAAGCACTTCAATATCCTCCACGGAAAAAAGTGCCATCGCCTGATTATAATCTATCTGCGATAACTCGTCCTGAGTTTTAGTTTGATAAAGTTCTGTAACCACTTTGTCCATAATGTCTTTTACACGGCTCTCATCTGTTTTCTTTTGAGTGCAGGAGAATATGTTTGATGCAAGAAGAATAACTATTGCAGTTTTTAAAAATTTAATTCGCTTCATATTTATCTGGTATATTTATCGTTTGCTATTTCTTATTTATTCTACTTAATCTCTTTTTACCTTTTTCTTACGCCCATACAGGGCTTATTTAAATCTACTAATTCATCATAGGGCGTTGCCCTATGCTATTACCTTTCGCCCCGTTGGGGCTTACAAAATCATTTTGCCGACTCTACCTGTTGGTGAAACGATTCGATGTGTGGTTTTCCTGCTTCAGCAAAATGTGTAATTCCCTCTCTTTTTACAATTTGATTAAACCGATCGTAGGTTCCGTCATATTTTGCTTCAACCGGATTTCTTTTGCATTTCAAATACATAATTGGTAGTCGTGCCATTTCAACCCGACGTAAGATTTCTTCGTTATCAGCAACTTTTCCTGCTTGATCAAATATCTTTTCCGCCTCTCGAACAAACTCATCTGAAAACAAAATATCATCGGCCCGTAATCCTAAATGAATGTGTGTCTTATCCATTAACTGGCTATGCAACAAATCGAAGTACAAACGCACAAACTGACCACTGCGTCCATAATAACCTGACATAAAATCGTTAATAACAAGGTTCACATCAGCCTCAACATCCCATAATAATTTTGAAATGAGATAGGACCGCAATTCTGCAAACTCTCCGCCCCTACTTTGGTAAGCCGCTTGCTCCATAATGCCAATAGCCTTATTATCTCTAAAAGTTTTAATATTTGATTGGAGTACCTTAAAATTGGGATAAGGCATAATGTAGTGACTAAAATTTACCACATAATCCCAGATGTACATGTGTGGAGAAATAGCTGCCCAGCCTTCCAGATCAGCCAGAAAATCCTTGTTCTCAGGGCAACTTTTAAAATCGTGGGCAAAACAACACTCGATACTGCAAAAACGTACTACAACATTTTCCAATGGTTTAATTGTAGCCGGTGGCTTTCTTGTATATTGGTAGGCAAGTGTACCTACATATTTATCCGGGAATTCATCTTTAATTCTTTCTGCCACTTGATTGACAAACCAGATTACCGGTCCTGCTTCACTTTTTTCCTTTTCAGCAATTGCCTGGCAATTTTCACACTGACAAGGATTTCGCCAGTCGTTTTGCGAAACGGAATAGATCAGGTTTTGCGGGTTTTCCCGCATCGTTTTCTTTAAACGTTCGGTTATTATATCTAAAACATTAGGATTGGTGAGGCAAAGTTGAGCCCGTTCGTGAATTCGTTCGCCGTCAATTAAACTGTAGTACTCCGGATGAGTTTCAAAAAATTCTGAAGGCGGCATAAACGGGAAAAATGTATGAACTGCCCAGTAACTTTCAACACCTCCCTGCTGCTCACGAAAACCCATTGCCCCGTTAATTTTGTTTCGGGCTGCCCAGGTTGGATTAAATGCTTCGTAATAGAAATCGTTCCGCACCCGAACCGAAGGCGATTCTGTACAATTCAAATAATTAAATGCAAAACTTGTCTTTTTTGGAATTACGCTAACTGTTGGTGTGTACCACCTACATCCCAATTCGTTCTCCAGAAATGAAAAAACTGCGTACATCGACGCCCGTTCCTTTCCTCCCAACAATAGAATTCTTGACCCGGCATTTTTATAGTGAAACGTTTCATCTGTATCCGCCGGTATTTTAGTATCATCCCCCAGTACTGCCAGCGAATGTTTGTTGTACCCAATAATTAATTCGTGCCCTGCCATTACTTCATCGTCTGTTTTTATCGGGAAGGTAGCACCACTTATTTCAGCCAGCCACTGCTGAAGTTCCTGGGCAGCCCAAAGTTCACTTTCCGATGCATCTTTGGCAATTGTGATAACATAATCTGTTTTGCTATTTTCAAAAAGCGTATGATACACAGGCTTCCCCGAACTAAATGGGATTTCCTTTTTCCACAGATTACCATCCGCCAATTTTGCTGTAATTAGTAGAATATTTTTCTGAAATTCATCACTCCCAACAGGCAAAACCATATTCTGTTGTTGAGACCAATTCTCTTGCCAAATGGTCTTTGATCTGTTATCATCTATTATCTCAAGCTGAACAGAACTAAACAGTTCCTTAATTACAGACTCCTTTTGTAAAAATCGTAATTCGGGAATACCATCGCTTTTTACATTAACCTGAAACAAAGTTTGTTGACTAACAAATTCATCTAATTTGAAATCCAAAAACCGGGCACCAAACTCCCATTTATTTCCGAACTCTTCAACTTTAATTAAAATTTTATTTTTGCCTTTTTGAACATAAACCGGGATTAAATCGTCGTCGGGAGTAAAACCACGAGCCTCTGCACCGTCCCACACTTGTTCGCCATTAAACCACAATCGTCCTCCGTCATTTGATCCCAGAGCCAAAATAAAAATACCTTCTCTGTCCGATTCAACTTCTGTGTAAGCATAAGCGGTAACAAAATTCTTTTTCGAAATTAAATAATCCAAATCAACAATGGAATCCGCACTTTCGTATTTTACCCATTTAACAGCCAAATCATCGTATTTCACAACTTGACCATCTTTTACCCGAGGGTTTGTTTCACCACCAATATTTAACAGGAAATCATTGTCGAATCCAGGTAAATGCCGATTTTCATTTGTACCTTCCCGAAGCGGAAACGGCCCCGCTAAATGCCAGTTTTTCAACCATTCCTCAGTTTTTAATGTTGAAATTTGAGCCTGAGAAAACAGGACTATAAAAACCGCTATAATTGTGAACTTGAATCTGATCATTTGAGATTAGTTTTAATTGGTATTATTTTTTATCCAAATACGCGATCTGGGTTGTAAAGTTAATTTTATAGCATCTCCGGTTGTTTCAATTAATTCACCCGTAAAAGCATTAATTAAATCCGCGTTTGACAAGTCAGGTTTGCGAAATACAAAATCCTGTTTTGTTTGATTGTAGTTGTGAAACAACCAAGCCGATTCTCCCAGCGGTTGAACCACAAGGCGGGTTGGTGCATTTAACTCAAAATCTAATTCTTCGTTGATTTCATTATGAAATATATTTGCCCAAACTTGTGGCATTTCCAACAAACCCAATGGTTTTGGACATAAAAGAACTTCTCCAACGGCGTCAAAATCCGCTTGCGAAAAAGTATGCGAATTCACGGTATAAACATTTCCATTTCCTGCTTTCGATTTTACAAAAAATGGGATTTCTTTTGAATTCTGAATTGCATTGAGTAGTGCCGTTCCACCATTCAATTCCAATTTTGCTTCGAAATCCAACCCATGTAAAATTTCTTGTTTTTCATCATCAACAATAATCTGATTTGCTTTCCCGGGATCAACTTCAACAGGGTATTTTATTCCTGCCAGTTCTGCCAATTGTTCAGGGTTTTTAGCATTTGTCAGAAAGCCACTTGTAAAAACAAGGGTAGCCCCTTTTTCCAGGGACTTTTCTATTTTAGAAAGAATTTCAGAATCTTTTGCTGCCTGCGTGGGTAAAAAAATCACCTTCGCATTTTCCGGGTATTGAT
>JABMPI010000089.1 GCA_013203755.1 Bacteroidota bacterium | reverse complement strand
ATTTGAAAGGTGTAATTGGCGACCAATTAAATACAATTTTAGCGGGAACCGGGTTCAATTTAAAGAAAATGCTCAATAGAATTAAAAAGCAAATTCTTTTTGACCTATTTCAAATTATAAAATTTTTGAAACTACTATTTTTTCAAAAAATAAACGCTTAAAATATCTGGCTTTTTAAGGTTTGACTAGTTACTAAGTTAATGCAAACAGCAAACAGACCAGAATAGTAAATGATACTTTTTTTTCATCCTGAAAGTGATAGTTTTTTGTTAAATCTTTATTGTATAACAATTAGAATACAAGTAATTAACATCACTTATATTTGTTTTTATTTTACAATTTTATGTTTAAATCTTTCTCAGTCAACATAATGTTGAAGTTTTACATACTCGGGCATAGCACCTTTCTTTGTACACACAAAGGCAGAAAGCCTGACAGCCATTGCATGAGTTTCATCAAGCGAATTGTTACGAAGTAAGCCCGCAACAATTGCCGCGGTAAAAGAATCGCCTGCGCCAACCGTATCGGCTACCTCCACAAGTGGCGTTTCTTTAAAACTCGATTGAGTGGTTGTATACAGGTAACTTCCATTTGTTCCGCAGGTCAGTACCAACAGTTTTAAATTATAATCGTTGATCAGTGCCCGGCAAATCTCATCCTGAACTCCGGACAAATGAAATATATCAGCAATCATTTCCAATTCTTCATCGTTGACTTTAAAAACATTGCACAGCTTGAGTGAATCTTTAATCAACTGAGCGGAATAAAAATGCTGACGCAGATTAATATCGAATACTTTAAAGGCAGTTTCGGGAACGAGACTAACAACCCGGCGGATAGTTTCCTGCGATACTTTTCCACGCTGAGCCAAAGAACCGAAGCAAACGGCCGAAGCATTTTTTGTAACCGTTTCCCACTCTGGTTTTGTCTGAATAAAATCCCAGGCTACCGGTTCGCAAATTTCATATTGCGGAATTCCTTTCCCACTCAAAACCACCTGAACTGTTCCTGTCGGATATTGGTTTTTTTGAATGTCGTAATTTAATCCTGCCTGGTCAAGAATACGGATTAGTTCATCCCCAAGTGCATCTTTTCCCACAGCACTGATAACAAAGCTTTCGATCCCACATTGCGACACATGATAAGCGAAATTGGCAGGTGCTCCTCCCATCTTTTTCTGATCGGCAAAAACATCCCAAAGCAACTCGCCAATTCCTATAACTAATGATTTTTGTTCCATCTTAAAAATTTATATCAAGTAAAAGGTGCTTGCTGCTCGGTTTTCCACCTTCAGGCATACCAATACCAGATTCCTTAATGCCTCCAAACGGTAATTGTGGCTCTTTGCATGCTATCATCATGTTTACATGGGTGAATCGTAATTTTATCATATTTATTTTTAGTATTGGCATAGTGCGCTAATAAATCGATTCAAGTTCATTCAGTTCCAGTGAATGTATTTTCAGGTCACCCATAAGCCTTAGTCCATCACCTGATTTTGCCTTTTTTAAACCTTCTGAAATAAAAAGTTTCCCGCTATCAACATATCCTTCCACTGAAGTTTTATCAATCAGCATTTCAATAGAAAAACGGAACCTTCCGGGCGTTTCACAAATATAAGGTGCACCATTGAACCGGTTAAAATTGCCATCATAATAAATTACCGGATTTCCCCTATAATGAATTTCCAAACCAAGTCCATGTAAAATTTCCACATCCATTTTGACATGTAATAAATCACTGCTTATTGCTTTTAGTTTATCATTCAGTTCCTCACCTGTTATATTTTTCCAGGAATAGGTTTTTTTATGCAATTTATTTATTTCATCAACCGGATTACAAAACATTCGGACACCTTCAGGAGTACTTCTCAGTGTCAGCTCACATGGGAACAACATCATCTGGTTAAATGGCATACCCGGCTGTTCAACACGTCCCCAGCCGATCTGGATCCTTCGTCCATTTGGCTCGTTATTGTATGTCTGTGCCGCATATTGGCTACCCCAGGAATAGTAATATTTTCCATGTTCGGGGATGAATGTTTCGCCATTGAATTTTCCAATCATATAGGTGCCCGATGCCCCGTACATCACCCATTTTTTGTTGTTTTCATTGCCATCAACGGGCAATTCAAAAAACTCAGGACACTCAAAAAATCCCTTAACCTGGCTTTTATATTCCCATTTTTTAAGGGCTTTGGAATTATAAATGGCAAAAAAGTTATCATTATAGAGAACCATTACCCAGGTTTTAGTGGGTTCATACCAGAACACTTTAGGATCACGGTCGGGGCCCAGGATGGGATTACCTTCATATTTCCTAAAGGTTCGTCCCCTGTCGGTGCTGTACGCAACATTCTGAGTCATCTTCTTGCCAGCTGCTGTATAGAATGCCACCATTGTGTTTTTTCCCCATCCCGCCGTATTGTTCTTATCTATAACTGCCGATCCTGAAAACATGGTTCCGAATTCATCCGGGAATAAGGCAACGGGCAATTCTTCCCAGTGCAACAAATCTTTGCTTACGGCATGACCCCAATGCATATTTTCCCAGTTGGTTTCATAAGGATTGTGCTGATAAAAAAGATGATATTCTCCATCGTGATATACAAGTCCGTTGGGGTCGTTATTCCATCCTCGTTGTGTGGTATAATGTATTTGGGGACGAAGTTTTTCATTATACAAACTATCTGCACCGGCAATTTCATCCGATTGATAAATCTTCCCGATACCCGCTACTTGCTCAGTAAAAGTTAAGATGAGTTTTTTCCCCTTATACGCCGACACATCTTTAAACACCCAATAGTCGGGTTCCTTGTCTGCAATTCGGATAACGGAATAAGTTAGCGTATCCTGACCCAGCAGAAAGTGAACCTTCTGCCGTTCTTGCTGCATATCTACCGGAATGTTAAGGTATTGTTTTTCAATCCTGAATTCTTTAGTAATGGACTGACCAAATACGTTCATACAAAGTGCAATAAATGCGGCTGCAAATACTTTTTTTTTCATCTCATTATAATTTAATTCCCTTTATTTATAGTCGTTTCATTTTCACCAAAATCTAAATATTATTAATTTACTGTTTTTTCTTCCCCATCGATTTCATCGAATTAAATTTAAAGTTTTTAACGGTAGTATATGTAACTCCCTCCCGATAGAAATCGGGATTAATCATGTTTGTTTGTGCTTTTTTTATCATCGGTGCTTCGTAATACTAATTATTGTAGTTTTTAAATATATCAACTCAAATTCTTTTTTGAATTAACTTTTCAACCGGGCTCCCAGTTCCTCAAGCGTTCTTCCTTTTGTTTCGGGAAAATATTTCCACACTACTACTATCTGGATAACCATCATTATTGAAAAGAACATAAATGTATGACCTACTCCTATTTGTGACGATTTTTCAATGACAGGAAATAAAAAAGTAATTAAAGCTGCAAAAAACCAATGTGTAAAACTTCCCAGAGATTGCCCTTTCCCACGAACCTTATTGGGAAAAATTTCAGCAATTAAAACCCATATCACAGCTCCGGTTGAGAAAGCAAAAAACATGATATAAACCAACAAGTATACCAGTAATCCAAATCCATCGAAATTTTGACTATAAAAAGTTTGTGCTACCAATCCCAGGCAAATCGACATACCGATCGATCCTGTAATCAGTAATTTTTTCCGACCAACCTTGTCTATCAGAACCATTCCCAGGATAGTAAATATTCCGTTAGTTACTCCGATAAGTATGGATTGAAACATGGAATCAGCATTGGAAAGTCCACTTAGTTCAAAGATGCGTGGGGCATAATATAAAATGGCATTAATTCCAGAAAACTGATTAAACATTGCCACTAAAAACGCTATGGATATTGGTTTGAAATATATGCGTGAAAACAGGCTTTTTTGATGGTTTTCAGTTTGAGCCATACTTGATTTTATATCCTCAATTTCTTCATCAATTGAT
>JABMPI010000088.1 GCA_013203755.1 Bacteroidota bacterium | reverse complement strand
TTGTACTACACTTTAAACCTTAATCTTTAAACTCGCAACTCCCTTACCCTTTCGGCACCTTCTCTCCGGGGAATCTTTTTGCATACTCTTTCCAGAACAGTTTTACTTCACTTTTCATCTCTTTTGAAAGCGCCAGAATTCCAAACAAGTTCGGAATAGTCATTAGAGCGATAGTAATTCCCGAAAGTGTCCAGATAATCGTGGTGTCGGCGAAAGAAGCGAAAAAGAAGGCAACAACATAAATAAGCCTATAAAAAACAATGCCTTTTACTCCGAAAAGATAGGTAATTGCCCGGTCGCCATAATACGACCAGCTAATTGCGGTTGAAAAGGCAAATAGCAGTAAACCAATGGATACAATGTATTTCCCGTATTCGCCAAACCAGCTGCGCGTGAATGCAATCGTGGTTAACGGTGCACTGTGCATTAGCGATTTTCCGGATAGGGTAAGACCTTCTTGTTTAACAAGTTTTCCTTCTTTAAATTCAATATTACCGTTATAAGGTTGTTCGTTTACCCAAACTTTTACCTCTTCGGCAACCGAGCGAGCGTGAATAATTGTAGGTTGATTTTGAATGATTCCATCCACCACAATCAAACTTCCAGTTAACTGTTCCAATTCGGTTTCATTGGCTAAAAATTGGTACAGTGATTCTTTGTCTTTTTCATTTTGGTCTGAATAAGTTTCAGCTAGAACGACTAAGTCTGTATCCTGAAATTGATTGTCCAGTTTTTCGGTCCAAACACCCGACGAGAGTAGTACCAATCCGGTAAGCGAGCAAATTATGATGGTATCGATAAAGGGTTCAAGCAAAGCAACTAAACCTTCAGAAACCGGCTCGTGGGCTCGTGCAGCAGCGTGTGCAATTGGCGCAGAACCCTGGCCTGCTTCGTTGGAGAAAAGTCCACGGTTTACTCCGCGGTTAAACGCAAATGCAATACTACCACCCAAAAAACCCCCGGCTGCGGCCGATCCGGTAAATACATCGCTAATAATTGCAGCTAGCGATGGAATAATATTTTCGTAGTTAAACGAGATAACGGCAATGGCTCCAATTAAATAAATTGCGGCCATTAACGGCACCAGCATTGAAGTTACTTTGGCAATACGTTTTATTCCTCCAACGATTACCAGGCCAAGCAAGACTGCCAATACAGCTCCGGTTAACATGTGGTTAATTCCGAAAGTCTGGAAAAGTGAGTTTGAAATACTGTTGATTTGTGGTAAACTTCCGGTTCCGAAGGATGAAAGAACAGTTGCTATTGCAAAAATTGCGGCCAGCCATTTCATGTTCAAACGGTTTTTCATGTAATACATTGGTCCTCCGGAAATAGAGCCATCCGAAGCTTTTTCGCGGTATTTGTGCGACAAGGTAACTTCCACAAATTTGGTAGTCATACCTACTGCAGCAGTCACCAACATCCAAAAAAGTGCTGCGGGTCCTCCAAGGTGAATGGCCAGTGCAACTCCGGCAATGTTTCCTGTTCCAACTGTTCCCGAGAGTGCAGTTGTTAATGCCTGAAAATGAGAAGTGTCCCCTTCGTCTCCCTCTTTATCGAATTTTCCACGAACGATTCGAAGCGAATGTTTTAAGTAGCGAAACTGTGGAAATTTTAGGTAAATGGTGAAAAAAACTCCGGTTCCCAATAACAATAATACGAACCACTGTGAGCCACCAATATATCCATCGATTAAAGAAAGAATGTCGTTGAGTTTATTCATTACAGGCAATTATTTAAAAATTTCGGTTAAAAGTAACATTCTCTTCCTAAAAATTAATACCGACCAATTGTTAAATTGAAAATTTGTTTGAAAGGATCTGGCACAAGTTGTTATTGTTGTAGGATTGTCATTGTTTTTTATTTTATTTTGAAAACAATGAGAACATTGACAACTCGCTTATGTATTGTAGCGGTTAATTTATTACCTTAGCTATCGAAATTTTAAAAAGAAACCATGTTACCAAAATTTTTATTAGCAGACAATTCGTTGGAAACTCCGGATACTATTTTTGTTGTTCACACACAAACTCCGCGTTTTATTGTGGAAGCCGATATCGACGATTTCTGGAATAACCAGGTTGTTCATTGGATTGATGGCGAACCGGGGGGGGAGGAGATGATTTCGGAGTTGATAGAAGCCGCCGAAGATTTTCTTGAAAAAGAATTTGACAACGAAGATTTGTTGGAAGATGAGGATGAGGATTAATAGTTATGGCAAATAACCGATTCTACCGATCACGCGAACGGATTTTGGGTGGTGTATTATCGGGATTTGCCGAACATATCAATTCCGATAAAATGCTGGTTCGCCTGATTTATGTTTTAATTTCACTATTCTCTGCAGGTTTTCCCGGACTGTTGGTATATATAATTTTCTGGGCTGTAACCCCTGAAAAAACACTGGGGGAGGAGTGATTTATTCCATCTTACATAAATTGGTTTATTTCCCTGACAATATCCAATATAAATCAAACTGTCTCTCATTTGAATGATGTTGGGATTGTGGGCTGGTCCGAAAATCGTTTCTATCGATGTATAAAACATCATTTCAATAATAGTTGCAAATAAATATTCATAATTCTAATACAGTAAATCAAATGAGTGATTCAATTCATCTAAAACAGGAACAGAATCGTATTTTTTCAATTGACTTTTTCCGTGGTTTTACAATGTTCATGCTTGTTGGGGGAGTAGGAGGGTTGTTCGGAAAACTGGATCCGGCGAATACCGGTCCTGTTGTCAATTTCTTTCAGCAGCAGTTATCTCATGCACCATGGGAAGGGCTTCGTTCCTGGGATCTTATTCAACCTTTCTTTATGTTTATTGTAGGGGTAGCAATGCCTTTTTCGTTTTCGAAAAGATGGGAAAGAGGCGATACGTGGAAAAAAACATTTTACCATGTACTTACCCGCTCATTTTATTTGCTGGTTATTGGTTGGGCAATTAGTTCCAGTGCAACCA
>JABMPI010000087.1 GCA_013203755.1 Bacteroidota bacterium | reverse complement strand
CATTGGCATTAATTATTTTTATATATCGGTTTGATATTATCATAGAAATATTTAATGGCACTGAACAAATCCCATACTACCAACTCTTAACGCCAATAATATTGCTTATTGTTGGAATTATTTTTTTGAGATTGAATTTTAGTAAAAAGAAACTTAAAAAGGAAAACAATGAATCGCCTGATAATTAGCTTCGTATTTGTTTTATTTACTTTAACTATTTCAGCACAAAATTCTATCGATGGTTTTATGAAGATTTTTGGTTGGGTAGAAAAGTTAGATAACAATATATCTTCGATTGTGAAGACAGAAAACCAAAAAAAATTATCTCGTCAGTTGGGTTATTTACAGTCTGATTTAGACAATTTTATAAATGAAAAAAGATCTGTTACCAGCAAACTGATTGCTTACTGCGAGAATTCCAGTGTTCCAATGTCGGCAATTAAAACAAATGTAGAGGATTATAATTACGAAATTCTAATACTAATTGACAGATTGGAAAAAATTAGAAAGTCCATCTCCTTCAATGATGAACTTTATACAGTTACCGAAAAAAAGAAAATAACTGTTTACCGAAAACCTGACTCTACACAAATTTCGCCGCAGCCGTATGAAGAACAGGCAATGATCCAGCAGTCGTTAGCCAACATGCCTCCTCCTGGTTTTGTTGCAAAAGATACAATAATTAACAAAACAGTTACCAAAAATAAGATAGAATGGAAAGAAGTTGATTTTGATACTTTCCTTTTTGAAATTAAAACTTCGCTAAATACAAAAAGTGAAAACATGAACTATATTGTTGAAGAACTTTCCAAGGGTTGCAATCTAAAATTAATTGGCGAAGAAAGTGAGATGGCTGTTACTGTCCTCTCCAATATCAAAAATGAGATAAAAAAACTTCGTTCAAAAGTTATCCATTTCCAACCGGAATAATTACAAAAAATCCTCTCGGATTGGATTAAAACTATCTACCAACCGAGCATTTTTAGTTAGTAATTTAATAGTATGTTTTTTTCCTGATGGAACTGCAAACATATCGCCCGCCTTTAAGTGCTGATCCGCCTCTTCTTCACAGTAAAAAATAATTTCACCTTCTGCAACATACGATGTTTGCTCGTGTGGGTGCGAATGTGGAGGCTCCGGTTCTTCCCATGGGCCATTACTAAAATCAATTAAAACAGTCATTAAATTATTAGTGCGAATAATTTTACGTTGTAATCCGTCTTTTACTATTTCATAGGGAACTTGATTGAATTGTAGTACAGGCATTTTGTTTTAATTATGTGGTTTATAGATTATAAAATAAGGATGCAAAATAATTTCGCTAATTTATTAACTTTTCTTTCTGCTCAAAGAAAGGCAAATGGATTGTAAATTTACCTTTTCTCCTTTTCTTATTTTCTGAATTATTAAACAAAAAACTAAGCCCTCCAGACACTGTAAAAGTTTTCTGCTTTGCCGGATGATAAATGGCCAAAAAATTATCGGTTGCAAGAAAGAATTGCACATTTGAACTCTCCCATTGAAAACCTCCCCCGATCGAGACATTATCGATTCCATTGAGATTAACATTTTCAAAAATCGAAAAACTACCCACAATTTGTCTGGAACTTACAGAAAGCGTATTTAGTATATTTTGTCTGAAAAATACAGTTTGATTTGTTACTCCTATTGCAAATTCATCTGAAAAATTATACTGATAATGAAGTACCGTTTTAGGTGGCAGTGCCTTTACAAACCTAGCTGTGTCCGCATCAAAACGGAATGCACTTCTTATACTGTCTTTTGTGTATAAAACTAAATCATAAGAATCAACATATTCGCCGGTCCTGTTATTATCAAGCGTATTTGTCAAGTCAAAACCTTTAAAATTAAAACTAGATTGTTGATTAATGTCAAATGCATTGTGATGAAACCAAATGGCACCTAAATCTGAAACTGAAACTGAAAATTGGCTATTTTCATCAAACCAATAATTTAATCCAAAATCCATCGCCAAGCCCGGGTTTTGAAAAGCCCTCATATATTTAGAAAATGCTTTTTCTGTATTTATTTCACTAATTTTTCCATTTCTGGTTTTAGTTTCAAATGGTAATGACAGACGTCCCATTCCCGTCGAAATCAATTCTACATTCTCTCCGTCATCAGAAGTTTTTATTCCATATTCCCAGTTTCTTAAGTCGCCCATTATTACGCCAACTAATAATTTCCCTCGAATTCCAACACTCAACCTATCTGTTTTATTAGTTGCATAACCCACGGCAAACTCACGATAAGCCGATGCATTAACCTGTGCTTGATCTGTATAAAAACTTTTGTATTGTTCGTATTGGTTACCAGTATTAAAAAATTCAATAGCCTTTGTTCTAAATTGAATTGAAGTCGAGATTTGCTCTTTAAAATAAAAACTTAAACGTCCCTCTTTGGCAGGAAAACTAACATAGAAATAAGGTATTGAAGACCAATCGACCAATTTTGTTGTAGCCACTCCCTGATTGTAAAAATGTTCTATGTCGAAAGCCATTTCATTATTCGGCTGTCTTCTAATAATATCTGTGAATTTAAAATTGCCAGTGTTCCCAAAAGTCCCACCTGCAAATCCTGGTATTGCAATTACAACAGTAGCATCATTTCGCATAAATGCAGGATTTACCATTTGCGATTGAAAATTATCTGGCAACAAAAACAACGATCCAGTGGTTTGTGCATTTATTCTAAAAATAAATATACCTTGAATTATGAAGACAATAAGAAACAGGTGTTTAAGAGTATTATTCATTCTTGCGTTTTACCCTACCATAAAAAATAATAGAAATTTCTACCGGATAATTAGACAAAAATGTGTCTTGCTGATTTAGTATTTCGGAGGATTGAAACCACGTTGAAAATTCTATTCGATTTCCATCATTAAAACTTTTTATTTGGTCTTCATCTAAAATAATAGTTTGGGTAGACTCAACCGGAACAATATCTTCTCCATTGAAATTTGCTGTAAGAAAAGGCAAAGGCAGAATTGGTGGTCCCAAAAGTGTTGGTTTTTTTTTATCAAAAAACTTCATTTGAAAATTTAAGGGGAATGGGCATGCATTTGAGACTGTGTATTCAAAAAAAATAGAATTCAGACTATAGTTTCCCTGAATCATAAAATTAAAACTATCAATAATTGAAGTAGGTTCAAAAATAATTCTACTTGGTATTGAAACCAATTCTCCATTTGGAAATTCCAGGAATGACTCCGGTTCTCCATTTATAATATTTATTTT
>JABMPI010000010.1 GCA_013203755.1 Bacteroidota bacterium | reverse complement strand
CCACAAAAGAGCAAACCATTAAAATGGTTGCACAAATCGAAAAACACATTGATGTTCTAAAAGCATTCTACCACACCAATGAGGAGATGATTTATCAGGAAATTGCACTCTACAAAGTGCAAACAGAAGCGATGTACGATAGCAATTCAATTGAACAAATTGTGCGTAAAGCAGGTGCACGAATTCTTGAAATTACCAGAGAATATACGGTAATTGAAAAAACTGGGCATAAAGACGAAACACAGGCACTTTTTAATGAATTGAATGAATTTAAGGTAATGCAGTTTATTCGTTCGGGAAGAGTGGCGATTACACGCGATCCAATCGAACGACTTTCAGAGTTTTTGAAAGAGAGAGACCAATTTCTGGACAGTCAGTCGTAATTGATTTAAAATAAATTTAAAAAACCTGCACGGGTTACCATGCAGGTTTTTTTGTTTCCTTCCAAAATACCAATAAAATTATTCCTCCAGCCATTTATCCGTAAATACCAGGCAACCAATCCCAAATCTTCCATGTCCTCCGCGACTAAAAAACGTAATTTCAGTGGTTTGTTGTGCATTAATTCCATTTGTTGGAATCAAACACAGAGAAAGCAGCAATATTTTCAGAACACTTTTCAGATGATTATAATTGTTTATTTTTTATGGGATCATATGGAACTCGCTTATAATCATCCTCCTGTTTGTAATAAATTTTACATGCTCGTTTCGTCTAATTGATTTTAATTGAACGAAAACAGTAATAATAAGAATGTGAAAGATGAGTTAAAACAAAAGTGAGAAATTAGAAAACCAAATTCCTCTACCTGTTTATTTTTGTGAAGTTTCAGATTCGAATTGATAAAAAAACTTTTACTACTTTTACCGCCCTTGATGGAGAATTACATTGAAAAGGGGAAAGAAATTTGTATTGGATTTGTTCATAAAATTAAATAAAAATATGAAAGAAAAATATAGCTGGCTTTTGGGCGGTGTTTTGTTGGGAGTTGTGTTCCTGTCTGCTGTATGGTTAATAAAACCGATCGGTGTATCCACCCAGTTTGTAATTGTTGATGGTATGGTTTGGAACCTCTTCTCTTCCGATTTAATAACTGAAGATGTTGCAACCGAAAGTTTTTCAAGCACAAACGCTTATTTAAACAAAAGCGGAGGCAAATATGCCTCGAATATAAAAAGTCCCCTCAACTACGGAATCTTGTTTGTTTTGAGTATGTTTCTTGGCGGGTACATATCCGGGCGGTTTTCAAAAAATAAAGTTTTAGGCTCAGACAAATTCTATCCCGAAGTTTGGCTTAACAAATTTGGAACATCCAGGAGAAAACGATATCTCTTTGTTTTTTTTGCAGGTTTCCTTGTCCTTTTCGGTGCACGTTTGGCTGGTGGATGCACCAGTGGGCATATGATGAGCGGTATGATGCAAACTTCGTTAAGTGGCTATCTGTTTGCCGCTGGAACCTTTGCCACCGCCATTCCGGTTTCTATTCTTTTATTCAAATCAAAAAAACAATAATCATGGAAATCGTTCTAGCAATAATTCTCGGATTGGCATTTGGATTTGCACTTGACAAAGCACAGGCTTCCAATCCTCAGAAAATAATTAACATGTTACGCCTGAAAGATTTTCATTTAATGAAAGTAATTCTGTTTGCTATTGGTTTTAGCAGTCTGCTTCTTTTTATCCTTTTGGCTTTAAATGTAATCGATGCCGGACATTTGAGTGTAAAAGCCTCATATACGGGTGTTATAATAGGCGGAGCCCTGTTGGGAATTGGATTTGCCATAAGCGGTTTTTGCCCCGGCACTGGTGTTGTCGCTGCCGGGAGAGGAAGAAAAGATGCTTATGTATTTATACTGGGGGGTCTGATAGGAGCTTTTGTCTATATGCTGATTTTTGGATTTATTCAAGACACTGCGCTTTTTAATAAAATTGCCGAAGGAGCAGCTAGTATTGGTGAGACAAATCCTGATAAATATTCATCATTGATTAGCAATTTGCCAGCACTTATTATTGCCGGGCCAATTGCAATTGGTTTAATGGTAATTGCATTTTTGTTGCCCGATGTAAAAAGCAAATCATCATATTCAATATTTGATACAAATGGATAATAACGACATAATACGCCGCATGCGTTACGCTTTCGACATCGACGATTCAAAAATGATTGAGATTTTTAATTTGGGCGATATAAAAGTTACTCGCGCACAAATTAGCAATTGGCTGAAAAAAGACATCGACCCCGACTATGTGCTTTTATCTGCTTTTCAAATGGCTGCTTTTCTAAATGGTTTTATAGTAGACAAACGCGGAAAAAAAGAGGGGCCAAAACCAATTCCCGAGAGGCAATTAAACAACAACACTGTTTTCAGAAAGCTTCGAATTGCTTTAAATTTAAAAGACGTTGATATTCTTGAAATTCTGAATTTAGCTGATTTTAATATCAGCAAACACGAGTTAAGTGCATTCTTCCGTAAACCCGGACAAAGTCAGTACCGCGAATGCAAAGACCAGGTTTTAAGAAATTTTCTGCGAGGCATGCAGCTAAAATACAGAGAGAACAAAACGCTTTAACCCAATATTTCTATGAATTTGTACGCTTAAATTAGTACTTCATATTGAACAAGTTACTCAACCCAAATGTTACTCAAGTTAGCTCAATGATTGAATTTCATAAACTGTAAATTGAGTTTATTACCGTAATGCAATGTGAAAGAAACTAAAAATTTAAAGTATGCCAATTTATATGGATCGTCACGATGTATCTGATGAAGTTACCGCAGAAGTTGTGGCACAAATGCATCAGGAGGATTTAAAAATTCAGGATAAATTTAATTGCAGAGGTTTAACTTATTGGTTTGACCAAGAAAGAAAAACTGCTTTCTGCTTAGTTGAAGCCCCAAATGAGCAAAGCCTTATCAATATGCACAACCATGCTCATGGCGAAGTTCCGCATCGAATTATTGAAGTTGACGCAAGCATTGTCGAGTCCTTTTTGGGTAGGATTGAGGATCCCGAGAAATCGAAAAATACCAGTTTAAACATCATTAACGATCCGGCTTTTAGAACAATTATGGTTACCGGAATAAAAAAGTTTTCATTAAAAAATAATGAATCAACTCCTCAGAATTCATCCCTTAAAAATTTCAATCAATCGATTGTAGATACCATAAAACAGTTTAAAGGAAGGCTGGTACGGCAGAACGTCGATTACTTTCTGGTTTCGTTTGAATCAGTTTCGCATGCAATTAATTGTGCTTTAGAAGTTCAATCAAAATTTAATACCTGGATAGATAAATTTGAGCATACAAATATTAAGTTGAAAATAGGATTGAGCGCAGGTATTCCGGTTACCAAAAAGGAGGAGATTTTTGAAGACACAATTAAATTGGCAGAACGAATGTATTACATTTCAAAAGCAAAGATTGTAATATCGGCTGAAGTTAAGGACTTGTATAAAAGTGAAAATCTGAATGTTTTTATTGATGGTGAATTAGTACATCAATTATCTTCTGCCGACGAGAAATTTTTGAACCTATTAATGGACTACACTGAACAGAGTTGGAAAAAAACCAACTTACAGGTTGATGATATTGGTAAACATTTAGGATGTAGCAAATCTCAATTGTATCGAAAAATGATTTTGCTAACAGGAAAATCGCCCAATACCTTTATTAAAGAGTATCGCCTAAACAAAGCTTTGGATTTATTCAAAAAACAAAAGGGCAATGTTTCTGAAATTGCCTTCGAAACAGGATTTAACAGTCCATCTTATTTCACCAAGTGTTTTCAAAAAGAATACGGGTTAAAGCCTTCTGATTACCTGCAAGCAATTGAAGCTTAAATTAGTAGTTTGTAAAAAGTAGTTAGTTGTAAGATTTTTATAAGCAAAAAAACGTACCTCAATTCTGTATCTAGTTACTTGTGCCGTTTTATTTTTTACTTACTACTTTTTACTTACTACTAACTACCTGATTTGCCAGCTTTTCATTTCTCAATAAATTAACTGCAGGTCACGCCTTTAAAATTTATTACCAACCTATACTCAATGCAGATAGCTTTTCTGGAATTGAGCAAAGTGAAATCACGAATACCATTTACAAAAATTAAATTAATG
>JABMPI010000086.1 GCA_013203755.1 Bacteroidota bacterium | reverse complement strand
GTTGGATTTGACATCTGTATTTCCTAAATTATAGAAATTTAATTGTCATCATATATTTGAAATGGATATCGGGATTTTTTATTAAGACCCGGTATTTTTTTTAAACAGAGTTATCTTAAATAACTTTTTATACCAAAAACTTGTTAATATGATTGATAAAAGGTTGAATTATTTTTTTCTTATTCGAAGCGAAAAATCTTTTCATAGCCTTAGTACAAGAAATCCATTAGTTGCACTTTTCTTTGCGACAATCGATTTTGATAAAAAAAATGATGGAGCTGTTTATATACTTGACAAACATTTCACAATAAAATTGTAGTTCTTCAAATTTATCACATATAAATGTAAATTCTTATTAACTTGTCGTCTTTGTCCTTGGACAATCATATCAATTTGTCAATTCGTAACTGACTCTAAAATGCTTATTTTCAAGGACTTAAATAAATTTATTCTAGTGATCTTCAGCTATTTAATGATTTTTTTTATATTATTTTCAACTTTTGATTTGAATAGTTAATAAAAATTCTAAACCAACAAAAACCTGTCAACATGAAATCAAAATATTTTCTTTTATGTACAGTTCTTTTAATATGTTCACAATTTTCATTTGCACAAAAAGCAACAATTTCTGAAACAGTAACAAATTTTAAAACCTACCCCTTTTCCGACCCTGATCCGGTTGCAAAAATTACCAAACATTATCCCTACTATCGTTTTGATGGTTTTACCAATGAACCAAAAGAACAAGATTGGAAAATAATTACATTGGAAAATGAATATATAAAAGTGTTGGTTGCACCAGAAATTGGAGGTAAAGTTTTAGGTGCAATTGACAAATCAACTGGCGAAGAGTTTATCTATTTGAACAAAGTAGTAAAGTTCAGAGATATTGCCATGCGTGGTGCCTGGACTTCGGGAGGAATTGAGTTTAACTTTGGATCTATTGGGCACGCCCCAGCAACCGCTTCGCCGGTAAATTATATCCTGAAAGAAAACAAGGATGGAAGTGTAAGTTGTATTGTTGGTGCACCTGATATTACTTCGCGGACAGAGTGGCGAGTGGAGATACGCTTGCCGGCAGATAAATCTTATTTCGAGACCAATGCTATTTGGTATAATCCTTCCGATTTGAAGACTTCGTTGTATAATTGGATGACTGCTTCGGTGGATGCAACCGAGGATCTGGAATACTATTTCCCGGGGAATACACAAATTGGACATGGCGGAGAAGCTTATCCCTGGCCGGTTAACGATAAAGGAGTTGATATTTCGCTCTATAAAAACAATGACTTTGGTGGACCTAAATCCTACCATGTGTTGGGCGAATATGCCGAACATTTTCTATGCTATTTTAGAAATAAAGATTTTGGGTTGGGACATTGGTCTCCATACGATGAAAAACCCGGACAAAAAATTTGGTTGTGGGCTTTGTCTAGAGAAGGTGAAATTTGGGCAGACCTACTTACTGATCCCGGAAATGTTCAATACAGTGAAATCCAAACCGGTTTATTATTCAATCAGGCAGCAGAAAAAAGTGCTGAGACTCCTTATAAACATCTGTTTTTTGATGAAGGAGCAGAGCATAAATTTACAGAATTATGGTTCCCCGTTAAAGGAATTGGCGGGATGGTTAAAGCCGATCAGTTTGGTTCTTTAAATGTGGAACAAAGCGATGGGATGGTAAAAGTTGGATTTTGCGCCAATCAGGAAATAGCAGAAGAGCTAATTGTTTTTGTTAACGGCAAGGAAATAGTAAGGAAAAACATAAACCTGAAACCAACGGAAGTGTTTATTGAGTCGTTTGAACTGGATAAAACGGAGAATATTGAAGTAAAAATAGGAGATATTTTCTCTTATAATACCAAAGAAAGCACGGAGAGGATTCTTTCAAAACCAATAGAAATTAGCAAGGATTACAATTGGGAATCTGTTGATGCAATTTCTACTGCTGGTATTGGAATGGAAAAACAAAGAAATTACAAAGGTGCTGAAGAAAAATATACAAAGGCATTACAAAAAAACCCGTATCATACCAGGGCGTTGTCTCGTATGGCCAGTTTGTATTATCGAAAAATGCAATACAAAAAAGCACAAGAGAACGCATTTAAAGCTTTGTCGAATGACACTTATAACCCGGAAGCCAATTACATTTTTGGGATTATCAGTAAAAAATTAGGTAACAAATACGACGCACTGGATGCTTTTAGTCTTGCGGCACGTTCTATGGAGTACAGGTCGGTTGCAAATACGCAGATAGCAAGCATTAACTTTATGGATGGCGAAATGCAAAAATGCCTTAAATATGCCAATCAGGCATTAGACTACAATCGAAATAACATAAACGCCCTAAAACTGAAAGCCCTTGCTTTTGAAAAGACCGATCAACAACAAAAAAGGGAGGACATTTTGAATGAGATTTTAGAGATAGATCCTTTAAATACATTTGCCCTGTTCGAAATGCAGGATGAATTTGCTAAAGTTTTAAATTATGAAATGCCTCATGAAATTTGTTTGGAACAGGCAATATCCTATTTTAATTTGGGCTTAAAAGAAAAAGCGGTTCAACTATTAAAGGCGAGTAATCCAAGCCCAATTACAAACTACTGGCTTGCGTATATTTTGGATGATTCTGAATATTTGGACAAAGCAATTTCAGCTTCAACAGAATTAATTTACCCTTCGCGTAGTGAAACTGCTGATGCGTTGCAGTGGGCTACAAAACAAAATAATAGCTGGAAAACAAAATATTATTTGGGTTTAATTTATTGGTCGAAAGGGCGTGCTGAAGAAGCAAAACAGTATTTTCGGGATTGTGGGAACCAACCCGGGTATTTTGCATTTTACCTTACTCGTTTTGGTGTGCTAAATGGCGATTCGGATTACGATGGCGAAAGTGATTTAAAGAAAGCCATGGAATTAAATCAAAATGAGTGGCGTTGTTACAAAGCATTGTCTGATTATTATGGCGCAGAACAAAAATATACGGAAGCATCTGAATGGGCAAAAAAAGGATTTACCCAATTTCCCGATAATTATGTGCTTGCTTATCAATTAGCTAAAAACCTACTGATTTTGGGAAAATCTCAGGAATCGTTAAACATCCTTACCAAAACCAATATTCTTCCAAACGAAGGAGCCAGATCTGGTCGGGTAACATATCGTCAGGCTTGTATTATGGATGCACTTTCAAAACTTCGGAACAATAAAAATAAAAGTGCTTTGGCTCGAATCAACCAGGCAAGGGAATGGCCCGAAAACCTCGGCGTTGGTAAACCTTATGATACCGATGAACGAGTAGAAGATTACCTTGAAAGTTTGTATTGGCTCAAAAACAGGGAAGCTTCGAAAGCAAAAGTAGTAGAGGACAGTATCATCGATTTTACTTTAAATGCATCGAAACCTTCGTCAAGCCATTATTTGGGAGCCATTCTGCTGAAAAAGATGGGGAAAGAAAATGAAGCAAAAGAATTGCTGGCAGCCTGGGCAGAAAAAGAACCGGATAATTTGGTTGCCGATTGGTGTTTGGCAAAATTAGCAGGGAACAATTCAGAGGCTGAAAGTATTCTAAAAAAAATTATGAAAGAGAATGGAGGAACTTTGTTTAGTACTAAAAACAGAGACACCTCGTTTGCGTTGATTTTGGCTATTTCTGAAATCAATTAATTCAGGTTAACGCAACAAATAAAAAATAACGAGGATTCTAAAATTAACACTAATATTTGTCTGTGTGTCTTTTCTTACAGGAGCAGCCCAGAAAAAATCAGTAATCAACATGTTTTAGTTTTAGTCGTTTAAAAATAAAATAATTCCGATACAAAAAACTTTTATCCTTCCCATTTTTCCCCAGATTAAATTGTTCTTATCGCTATTTCTTATGCATGGTAAAGTGACTTGCCCAGATTGCAATTTCGTTTAAATCTGTCTTTTCGCCCAGTTGGTGGATAGAGAGGGGTAGGAGAGTGAGTCTAACAAAATGAAATTAATAAATTACATGCATCATGATTTCTCGTAATTTTCACCTTGTTCATTAAAAAACATCGTAACTGCTTGAAATGCCAATAATACTGCATGACGCGCGGCTTGATTTTATCAACTCCGGAATAGACCTTAACTTATTGAAAATTCAACCACAAAAAAACCTTCAGAGAAACTAACTCTGAAGGTTTTTTTATATTATATATAACTTCTAATTCCTAAAAATCTGTATAATCCCATTTGCCACGGTAGGGGCGATTAAGCATCATATTTGCCCAATCGTCGCCAACAAATTGTTCTGCTTCGGCATTCCATAATAACGGACGTTGTAGTTCGTATCCAATGTTTACAATGTTACAAACCGCGGAGGTGCTGTGACCGATTTCAACATCAGAAATTGGCTTACTGCGTGTTTTCATTGCATCAACCCAATCTTGATAATGATTGTCGCTAAAATAAACACGTTCGTCGGTTTCTTTTATTTCTGTGGTAGCTAATTTCTCGTTAGGGAAAGTGCGCAAGAAACTTCGGCTAACCTCAATTTTTCCTTCGGTACCAATAAATTGTATGGCATTGCCATCTTTTGGGCCACCCCAAAGTTTATGATTTACACGAATACCATTTTCGTAAACCATTGTTAAACCATGTGTTTGTGCAGGTACTGTGGGAGGAAGTAATTGAGCCGGTCCCGACCCATCCATACCCAAAGCCCATTGTGTAATATCGAACATGTGTGCGCCCCAGTCGGTAATTAAACCACCGCCAAAATCGCGATAGCCACGCCACCAGGCCCAAGGACCTTTGTGTGCACTGGTCGGACAAAGAACATTGTTGTAACCGCGGTAAAGAGAAGGTCCTATCCATTCGTTCCAGTCTAATCCTGCAGGCACTTCTTCTGTTGGAAGGTTGCACTGTTGGATAGGCTCGCCTACACTTACATTAACCTCTTTAATATCGCCAATGTAGCCATTACGAACCAACTCTACTGCATGACGGAAATCGCGCCACGAACGTTGCATGTTTCCGGTTTGGAAAACGCGGTCGTATTTGCGGGTTGCATTTACCATTGCACGACCTTCTGAAACGGTTAATGCCAATGGTTTTTCGCAATAAATATCTTTTCCTGCTTTGGCAGCATCAACAACCATTTGTGCGTGCCAGTGGTCGGGTGTGGCAATTACTACTGCATCAATGTCGCTTCTTTCCAATAGCTCGCGATAATAGTGGTAGCCTTTAACATTTGCATTAATATCTTTTTGTGCATTGTTTTTGTTCGCTGTTTCCACTAAGGTTTGCAGCTTACTTTCAAATACATCGCTGGCAGCAACGGCAACAGTTTCTTTGCAGCCACCAATTCCGCCAAGTAGTGTGTAAATTTGTTTTCCGGCTCCAATATAACCCAGATTTATCCGGTCGCTGGCAGCAACAAAACCATTTCCGCCTAATACGTGGCGAGGAATTACTGTTACGGCGGCAGCACCAACAGCAGTTTTCCCAATAAAGTTTCTTCTGTTCATTTTACTCATTTCGAATAAAGTTTAAATTGATTTTATAAGTATTTATTTTTAGATATTAAATGAATAGTATTAAAACAAAGATGCAAAAATATTCTTTTGTAATTGTTATGAATACGAACTAATTAGCTTAATTAATTTGCATTAATTGCACACCGAAAACCAGTGTTAAACAACGAAGTTTCGTGAGAATTTAAAGAGCGCCCGCTAACGGAATAACTATCTTCTCCATATTGATCGTAAAAGAATGAGCCGCTTCGAATAGCTTTTACATTCGGGTCTTCACGAATTGCTTCGGTACTTCCGGGGTAAGCTTTGTAATTGTCGGCACACCATTGCCAAACGTTTCCACCCATATCGGTTAATCCGGCTTCGTTTTCACCAAAAGTTCCAACGGGGCAGGTAAACAGAAAACCATCTTTTATTTCGGGTTTTGCCATTTCGCCCTGCCAGGTGTTGGCAAAATATTTATCAGCTATTGAAACTTCGTTCCCCCAGCTAAATTTATTCCCCGAGTTTTTGCCACTACGTGCAGCATATTCCCATTCTGCTTCGGTGGGTAAACGTTTGCCTGCCCAACTTGCATATTGTACCGCGTCGTTCCAACTTACATGTGTAACCGGGTGATTGTCTTCGGCCTCGGGACCAGCTGGACCAAATGGTTTTAACCAATAGGCTCCGGGCAAAAGCTCCCAGGCCTGACTTTCTAAATTAAATACGCCCGAGTCGCCATATTTTTCAGCTTCGGATTTGTAATTGCTGGTTTTTACAAAAATTTTGAATTGAGCAACTGTAACAGGCGATTTGTCAATTTTAAATGCTTTAACAGTTACTTTATGAACCGGTTTTTCCTGTGGTAAGCCATTTTCCGATCCCATCATAAAATCTCCACCTTCAAACAAAATCATTTCACTCGCCTGTGCAACTAAAGGCGCTATAGGAGTAACAGTTGGTTCTGTTACTTTTAGCGATTTCTCTGGCTTTATTTCGGTTTTCGACTTTGATTCTTTTTTTCCGGCACATGAGACAGCCATCAGAATTATGGCGACGTATAGTAATTTTTTCATAGTAAATATTTGTAGAGCGTAAATTTGGTGGTTTTTATGTTTTAATCAAAATATATTCACCCGTATATTTTAGCCACTATCAATTTAAAATGCTTTGGAATAGAATTTTATAGTTACAAAATTTAGATAGTCAAACTTTCCTCTTATTTTTGTTGAAAATGAATAAAATGAGCAAAACATACAATTGGGCAATTTTAGGTTGCGGGCATATTGCACGGAAATTTAGTAACGATTTAAAATTGTTGCCCAATGCAAAATTATATGCAACTGCATCGCGCGACTTAAATAAAGCTCAAGAATTTGCCAACGAATTGGGTTTTGAAAAAGCTTATGGCAGCTACGAGGAAATGGTTAACGATCCGAAAGTTGACGCGGTTTATGTTGCTACTCCACACGCTTTTCATCGCGAACATGCATTGCTTTGTCTAAATCATAAAAAAGCGGTTTTATGCGAAAAGGCTTTTGCCATTAATAAAAACGAAGCAGAAGAAATGATTGCTTGTGCCAGGGAAAATAATACTTTTTTGATGGAAGCATTTTGGACTATGTTTCAGCCAAGTTTTATAAAAGCCATGGAGATTTTAAAATCGGGAGAGTTGGGAAAAATAAAACTGGTTCGTTCTGATTTTGCTTTTAAAGCGCCTTTTATTGAAGAAAAACGGTTGTACAATATAAAATTGGGGGGAGGTTCGTTGCTCGACATTGGTATTTATCCGGTGTTTGCGGCACTCACTTCGTTGGGAATTCCGGATACCATTAAAACCTTAGCCACTTTTAGCCAAACAGGTACAGAGGAAAGTATTAGTATGATTTTTAAATACAAAGATGGTGAAATGGCGAATTTAACGTCCGGGTTTTCGTCTTTTTCTCCCACACAAACCGAGTACTCTTGCGAAAATGGATATTTAATTTTGAATCCGCGTTGGCATGCACCAACCAATATTACCGTGTGGAAAGGAATGGATGATGTAAGAACAATAAAATCGGAACACAAAGAAGGATCGGGATACCAGTACGAAGCACAACATGTAATGAAATGTTTGGATGCCGGAAAAATTGAAAGCGATAAAATGAGCTGGCAAACCAGTTTGAATTTGTTGGGAATTTTGGACCGAGTTAGAGTAGATGCCGGAATATTTTTTCCCGATCACGATAAAGATTTGTTGCTTAATGGGGGAATAGAGTAGTTGTTTTATTAACGGCTTGGCAGATGTCAAATACAAAAAGTTATTAGTCGCCCTTCAATTGTAATATCGGAAAATCCTATGTTTTGTTTTAGCCATTCAATGGTTTCAATGGTGTAGATAAACACATGAGTTTGATCGTTTTTGTAATACCATTTATGAAAATCAATGTTCTTGTTCCAAAGGTCGGTCATACAAAAAAGCTTTCCGCCGGGTTGTAATAAACTCCGTAGTAATTCAAATTCTTTTTTTGGATAATAGAAATGTTCCATCACTTCGCAACAGGCGATAAAATGGTATTTGTCGTTTAGCAAATCGGGGTAGTTATGAAAAAAAGGATCGTATTGAACGATTGAAAATCCATTGTCGTTAAGCATTTTAGAAATAACCGGCCCGGTTCCGGCGCCAAAATCAAGTCCTTTGTCGGTTGCCGAAAAATTGTTTAAAATAGCAGATGTAATAGGTGATACAAACTTTTTAAAACCTTTATCTTCAACATCATTTATATGTTCCTGGTAACGCATTTTCTCTTGGCTGGCATCCGGTCTTAGATTTTCATCCATAAAAATACCTGCGCAGTTGGTGCATTGAAAATAGAGCCGTTTTTTGAATTCATAAAAAACAGTTCCTGAATTGGCACACAGCGGGCAATAACTTGTTTTGTTGTTTTGCATAAAATTGTGTGGTAAACTTAGTGAAAGTTCTTATGGATTTTTTTCCTATTCTTTGTTTTCTATAGCAGGACTCGTTCAAAATGAAATATATACTTAAACCAAATAGCTTTATGAGAAATTTGGCGTAGTTATTTTTATTCACAACAAAGCAAAAAACTGCGTTGTAACAGGTTACTACAAAGTTTTTTAATGAAGGTGTGGATAAAAAGAACAAGTATAAAAACCGAAAAGCTATTTGG
>JABMPI010000085.1 GCA_013203755.1 Bacteroidota bacterium | reverse complement strand
GCTGGTGTAATGCCTATCATTTTTGCGCAAGCGATTATGATGGTGCCTATTACGATTGTTGGTGTTGCTAACTCTGAAAATCTACGTGGTGTTGCGGCAGCTTTATCTAACATGACGGGGGTTTGGTACAATTTAACACAGTTTTTATTAGTGGTAGCTTTTACTTACTTTTACACGGCTATTACAGTAAATCCTACGCAAATGGCGGAAGATATGAAAAAGAATGGAGGTTTTATTCCAGGTGTAAAACCAGGAAAAAGAACCGTTGAATTTTTAGACACAGTTATGTCTAGGATAACTTTACCAGGATCAATTTTTCTAGGTTTGGTAACAATTCTTCCAGCTTTTGCCATGTTAATAGGAATTAGCCAGTCGTTCGCACTATTTTATGGTGGAACGTCGCTGTTAATTCTTGTGGGTGTTGTGTTAGATACATTACAGCAAATCGAAAGTCACTTGTTGATGCGCCATTACGACGGCTTGATGAAATCAGGTCGGATTAAAGGACGTCCGGGTGGAGGAATGTAACATTGGTGAATTAGAGAGATTATCCTTTTTTATATAAAAAAGAAATTGTAAAAACAGATTTTTTATGGCAAAACAGCCTTCCATAGAGCAAGATGGTACTATAATAGAAGCATTATCGAATGCGATGTTTCGTGTTGAGCTGGAAAATGGACATATTATTACAGGTCATATTTCTGGTAAAATGAGAATGCATTATATTAAAATTTTGCCCGGCGATAAGGTGAAAGTGGAGATGTCTCCCTATGATTTAACCAAAGGTAGAATTACATTTAGATATAAAAACTAAAGATTTTTAATAATGAAAACTCGTGTTTCAATCAAAAAACGTAGCGCCGACTGCAAAATTGTTCGCAGAAAGGGGCGTTTATATCTGATTAATAAAAAGAACCCTAAGTTTAAACAACGTCAAGGGTAACGTTAATCTGTAAAAATAAAATTTATGGCGCGTATAGTTGGTGTAGATATTCCAAATAATAAAAGAGGTGAGATAGCACTTACCTACATTTATGGCATTGGACGTAGCAGGGCCGTTAGCATTTTAAAAGATGCTGGCGTAGAGAATAACCTGAAAGTACAGGAATGGAACGATGATCAGTTTGCAGCAGTTCGTAAAGTAATTAACGAAAGCTTCAAAGTTGAAGGTGAATTACGTTCAGAAGTTCAATTGAACATTAAACGACTAATGGATATTGGTTGTTATCGTGGTATTCGTCATCGTATTGGTTTACCAGTACGTGGGCAAAGTACCAAGAATAATGCTCGTACTCGTAAGGGGAAACGTAAAACTGTTGCTAACAAGAAAATGGCCACTAAATAAGGGATTTGAGTTATGGCAAAAAAGACAGGATCAAGTAGAAAAAGAGTTGTGGTGGTTGAATCTATTGGAATGGCTCACATCCACTCTTCTTTCAACAATATCATCATTACCCTGACAAACCAGAATGGCGAAGTCATTTCATGGTCGTCAGCAGGAAAGAAAGGATTTCGCGGTTCAAAAAAGAATACTCCTTATGCTGCACAAGTTGCATCAGAAGAGTGTGGCAAAACTGCGTATGACCTTGGACTCCGTAAAGTAAAAGTATTCGTTAAGGGACCTGGTAACGGGCGTGAATCTGCAATCAGAGCTTTGGCTTCAATTGGTATTCAAGTTACCGAGATTGTTGATGTAACTCCGCTTCCACATAATGGTTGCAGGCCTCCTAAACGACGTCGTGTATAATTATTTAAAAGGAAAAGGTAATGGCAAGATATAGAGGACCAAAATCTAGGATAGCTCGTAAATTCGGCGAAGCAATTTTCGGACCGGATAAAGTATTCGAACAAAAAAACTACCCTCCGGGGATGCATGGATTATCATCCAAAAGGAGAAAAGTATCTGAATACGGGACACAGCTAAAAGAAAAGCAAAAAGCAAAATACACCTATGGTATTTTGGAAAAACAATTCCGTGGACTCTTTAAAAAAGCTTCGGCTTCAAAAGGAGTTACCGGTGAGGTATTGTTACAATTACTCGAAGCGAGATTGGACAACGTAATTTTCCGCATGGGTGTTGCAAAAACACGGGCAGCAGCTCGTCAGTTTGTTTCTCACAAACATATTACAGTAAACGGAAATGTTGTAAACATTCCTTCGTATTCGGTTAAACCTGGTGACGTAGTTGGAGTTAGGGAAAAATCTAAATCGTTGGAAGAAATTACAGACTCATTGCATTCAAACCGCAGTACTCGTTACGAATGGTTGGAGTGGAACGGTGACCTAATGACCGGGAAATTCTTGAATCGTCCGGAGCGTGAAGAAATACCTGAAAACATTAAAGAGCAACTTATCGTAGAGTTGTATTCAAAATAATAAATTTATTTAGGATATTATGGCAATATTAGCATTCCAAAAGCCTGACAAGGTTATAATGTTAGAATCCGATGATAAGTTCGGAAAATTTGAATTTCGTCCGTTGGAACCGGGGTACGGTATTACTGTTGGTAATGCTTTGCGTCGAATCTTATTATCATCGCTTGAAGGGTATGCGATTACAACGTTAAAAATTGAAGGCGTGGACCATGAATATGCTACGATTAAGGGAGTTATAGAAGATGTAACTGATATTATCCTTAATCTAAAGCAAATTCGTTTCAAAAATGAGGTGGATGATTTTGACAGTGAAAAAGTTTCGATATCTATAACCGGACAAGAAGAGTTTACTGCAGGAGACATTAATAAGTTTATGACCGGTTTCAGGGTGTTAAACACTGATTTGGTGATATGCAGAATGGAACCGGATGTAAAAATTCAGATTGAGCTGACTATCAATAAAGGACGTGGATATGTACCTTCCATTGAGAACAAGCCGGTTGAAGCTGAATTTGGGGTTATTCCAATCGACTCAATTTTTACTCCAATTAAAACAGTACAATATACGACTGAAAACTATCGTGTAGAACAAAAAACCGACTACGAAAAGTTGATTTTGGAAATCACAACTGATGGTTCAGTCCAACCCAAAGAAGCGCTGAAAGAAGCTGCCAAAATTCTAATTTATCATTTCATGTTATTTTCAGATGAAAAGATTACTCTTGATTCTGATGAGAAATTTGCAAATGAAGAGTTCGACGAGGAAGTACTTCACATGCGTCAGCTGTTGAAAACTAAATTGGTAGACATGGATTTGTCTGTAAGGGCATTGAACTGTTTGAAAGCTGCAGATGTTGATACACTGGGCGATTTAGTTACGTACAACCGAAACGACTTGCTTAAATTCAGAAACTTTGGTAAAAAATCGCTAACCGAATTGGATGACCTTTTGGATAACATGGGTCTGAATTTTGGAATGGATATTACAAAGTATAAACTAGACAAGGAGTAAGAGGCAATGAGACATAATAAGAAATTTAATCATTTAGGACGCAAGACTGCACATCGAAAAGCGATGTTGGCAAACATGGCTAATTCTCTAATTCAACACAAGAGAATTTCAACCACGCTTGCTAAAGCTAAAGCTTTACGCATGTACGTTGAACCGTTAATTACAAAATCGAAAACCGATTCAACACATTCACGCAGGGTCGTATTTAGCTATTTGCAAGACAAAGAGGCTGTAACTGAATTATTCAGAGAAATAGCTGCAAAAATAGCTGACCGTCCGGGAGGATATACACGCATACTTAAAACCGGTAACCGTTTAGGTGACAACGCAGAAATGTGTATTATCGAATTGGTAGATTACAACGAAGCAATGTTGGCTGCTAAAGAAGAAGCTGCTGCACCTAAAAAACGTCGTTCGCGTCGTGGTGGTGCTAAAAAAGCTGAAGCTGACGCACCGGTTGCAACTGAAGTTGTTGAAGATGTTAAACCTGTTGAAGAAGCTGAAGCAGCCCCTGAAACTGAGGTTAAAGCAGAAGATGCAACTGAAGAGCCTAAAGCTGAAGATTCAGCTGAAGAAAAGAAAGAAGAATAAGATTTTCTTATCTATATTAAAAAGCCGGTTCGTCGTTAGACGGATCGGCTTTTTCATTTTACGGGTGATGCGGTTTCCAAACCACACTTTATCAAACCCTCTAGGTTTTTTAAACCTTGAAATTGGCTGCTATCTTATAAGTCATTTTCAATCGAAATGAACCAACTATTTAGTCAAACCTTAAAAACACATCAGAGTGTTGATAATCAGTTGATAAACTCTTT
>JABMPI010000009.1 GCA_013203755.1 Bacteroidota bacterium | reverse complement strand
TTTTATTCAGATAATTAATGCTTAGTTTAAAAGAATTAAAACCATATTACCCCGAATCGTTACACGATTATGAGCGGTTTATTATTAGGGAATATCTTCAATATAAAATTTTGGAAATTATTTTCGAAAGCCCGTATGAAAATAAGCTGGCTTTTCTGGGGGGAACCTGTTTGCGCATTGTGCACAATAATAACCGATTTTCGGAAGATCTCGATTTTGATAATTTCGACCTAAGCATGGATGATTTTAACGGCATTACCGCTGTTGTAAAAACAGAGCTTGAACGATTGGGCTATGAAGTTGAGATACGTAATGTAAAAAAAGGTGCATACCATTGTTATATAAGGTTTCCTGAAATACTGTATGACGAAGGGCTGACACAACATAAGGAAGAAAAAATCTTAATCCGATTGGACACAGAAGCTCATGACTTTAACTATAAACCTGACAAGCCCTTGCTGAATAAATTTGATGTTTTTACCCAGATAAATACAACGCCCAAAGACATATTGCTTGCCCAAAAGTTTTACGCCATTGTTAACCGAAAAAGAAATAAGGGAAGGGATTTTTTTGACATCGTTTTTCTTTTAAGTCAGGAACAAACTCCCAATTACGAGTATTTGTTTGCAAAACTGGGAATCGAATCCCCGGAAATATTAAGACGTCGAATTATTGAAAAATGCGAACAATTAGATATGAAAGAAATGGCGCAAGATGTAAGGCCTTTTCTTTTTAATCCAAAGGATGAAAAAAAAGTATTGCTATTTTCAAAATATATGGAGCAGGTTAAGCTGGGTTAATCGGTTACAGTGAAAATAATTCAACCGATTCTCAATTTTCTATTATCAGCTTCCTCCATTTTTTCCATTAGCTTTTCTTTCAATCGGTTAAGGTAAATCGTTCGGTCTCCGGCACGATGTCTGATGGTTGTATAAGCGTGATAAAAGTTTTTGGCCTCAAAATCAAATATACTGCACAGAAATTCCATTAATTCTTTAATATCTACTTCTCCGTTATTAACGCTTTTTGTTGCAAGGATGGCATAACCAAGTTCTACCAATTCATAAATGGATCCAGTCCATTTAATTTTTGATTTAATTTTATTGGGTGGCTCTTCCTCTTCTGATTGGTTTTTAAAAGAGACCCTTATTTTTATTTCAACCAGTTTGAGTTGTGTGTCTGCAAGTTCCAGTGCTTTTTTGTAGAACTTTTTTATAGGAATGTACTGGTTTATCTGCTTAATTTGTTTGTCTTTTCTTAAACTCCGAAGTTCAGTTCTGGCAAAACAAAGTTGATTGTAAAAGGCTGTTAAATTGTTCGTGTTTTCACTTTCAGTAAATAGAGAAGTAACAAATTCTTTATAATTGTTTTGAAGTAAAGGCAAATCGGCATCAGACCGGGAAATATATTCCGGTATATAAAAAAATCTCATATCCGTGAGTTTTTTCATGAGGCCATTGAGTAAAATATTTGAGCTGATAACCAAAGCATTATCACAATTTTAGCACACGTTTTTCGCACAATTTTTACACCTCAATTAGTAAAAATTGCCTGCAAAACGTTTTTAAAAAAGAATTTTTAGTTGAATAATTGAGCTTAACATTTCTACCGAAAATATATTGCGATTTTGATTCTCCCGTTTCCTTTTCTTGGTCAAATTAGTGAAAAAATTAGATTTTGCTATACTTTTTTCAGAGCAGTTTTTAACAATTTTCTGGACACATTTGGCCAATGAAATTCTAACGCTACCACCTCTTCTGAAAACCAATATTTTAAGTAAAACGCTGACAAGTGCAATTTTTATTCATTCTAAAGAATGGATATGATCAGAGATTATTGTATTTGATTAAGGAGTTGTTTAAACATCCTCGCGTTAGAATTCATCCTTCAATATTTCTAAATTCACAGTTCAGTAAAATGATAAAATTATACTTATAATATGGATGGAAGCCACATCCAACCCAAACAATGCCAACCACTTCCACTTCCAATGAAAACCATCATTTTAAGAAAAAACTCCTATACATTTAAGTTTTAAACATTAAAAATAAATGTATTATGGAACAAAAAATGAAAGACCAGGATGTACTTCTGGTAAAAGAAAAAAGCGAGAGTAAATTAAAAGCTGTTACCGGTTTTGGCGAAGACGGCAAGTTAAAAACCGAACTTCCAAAACAAGCCAACGCAGAAAGTTTTTTGAAAATCGACAAGTATGGAAATCCCTTGGACAGTTTCTTTTCCAATTTCCAGAGGCAGTATAAAAATCCAACCGATTTTCAGTTTTTCAAAGTACCTGCCAATTTGGTAGAAAAAACGGCACTGGTGCTGGACAAAATGCTAAAGATTCAGGACATTCCTTCCAACAAAGAAATACTGGATAAGCACGAGGTAAAACCTGAACAATTTTCTAAAAAAGAAGACAACAAGCAGGAGAAAGGAACCCTGATTGACGAAACCAAAATTGACTGGAAGCAATTGGAACAGTTGGGCGTTTCAAAAGATTATTTGAAGAACACTAAAAACCTGGATGCCATGCTCAATTATCAAAAGTCGCCGGGACTTATTCCCATAACTTTAAAAACTGATGACATTACCATCCGCACTGACGCAAGGCTGGCTTTCCGCCAGGATTCAGACGATAATTTTAAAGTGGTTGTCTATGCAGTTCGCAATAAACCGGAATTAGACCGTCCTTATTTTGGTGTAACCCTTACCGAAGACGACAAAAACAACCTCCTAAAAACCGGAAATGCCGGGCGGATTATCCATCCGCAATATAAAGAGGGGGAAACAACACCTGTATTTCTATCCATTGATAAATTGACCAATGAACTTTTTGCAGCCCGTGCGGATAAAATC
>JABMPI010000084.1 GCA_013203755.1 Bacteroidota bacterium | reverse complement strand
TAATTAGCCATTCGATGGCGGGAGCGTCTGATGAATATTTAGACAGATTTATAAACGAACTTCCCAAAACATTCAATCCCAAAAAATATGATGCCACCGAAATTGCTACATTAGCAAAACTGGCTGGCATGAAATACATAGTATTCACCACAAAACATCACTCTGGTTTTTGTATGTGGGATACCGAAACTACCGATTTTAATATTATGAATACGCCATATAATAAAGATCTTTTGGAAGAATATGTTGAAGCTACCCGAGCCGCAGGATTAGCCGTTGGATTCTATTTCTCGCCTGAGGATTTTAATTTTCTACATGAAAATAAGATGCAGGTACGCCGCAGATTTACAGAACCAATTCCTGAAAATATTATGAAAAAATATTTAGAATTGAATGAATTGCAAAACATGGAGTTGATGGCAAAATATGGCGATATCGATATTATGTTTTACGACGGTGGCGAAGGTCAATTACAGGAAAAATGTAAACAAGTAGTTTGGGAATTGCAACCTAAAATTGTTGTTACACGCGGTGCGATGAAAACGCCGGAACAAACTGTTCTGGGTGTTATTTCGACCGACCCGTGGGAAGCAAATTTAACCATGGGAACACAGTGGGCATATAAACCTACCAACGAGGAGTATAAAACCGGTGGGCGGTTAATAGAGATTCTTGTGGAAACTCGTGCAAAGGGAGGAAACCAACTGTTAAATGTGGGACCAAAGCCAAATGGAGAACTGCCCATTGAACAAGAAGCAAATTTACGTGAAGTAGCAGCCTGGAATTTTGTAAATGGTGAAGCCATTGAAAAAGTGTCGCCATGGATTTTACCTAACGAAGGAGATATCTGGTTTACGTGGAAACCCGAAGAAAAAACATTGTATGCAATTCTTACTAAAAACCCAAACTGGCCACTTGGCGAAAGAAGGGAATTTGTTATTAAATCGGCTCAAATTGGCGACAATTCAAAAATAACTGTTCTGGGGCAATCCAGTGAGTTGGTTGAATATCAGCCAAAAACCGATGCTACAATCTATTGTGAACAAAAAGAAGACGGCATTCATATTTCTTGTGTTCGTGCTCAACGCATCTACAACAATCGAAAATGGAATAATCCAATTGTTTTAAAAATTACCAATGCAACACCGGCACTTGAACCTCCAATTATTGAAACTCAAAAAGCAGAAGTTATTGATAAAAATGGAGTAAATAAAGTTTTCTTTAGAGGTAATTTAATTAAAAATGGAGATGCAGAAAAAGTTCAGGTAGGATTTCAATACCGCGAATTTGCCGGATTTGTTGAAGAACTTTATTCTGATGAATGGCAAGAAACCCAAACCATTGAAATTATGGATAGAGGAGAATTTGGGTTGGTTCCCGAAATTAAAAAAGAGGGAAAAACATATCAATTTCGTGCGTTTGTTGATCATCCAAAGTTACGGGTTTATGGAGATATTAAACGGGTGACTTTCTAGTAACATAAAAGAACCGTTTCCCCTTGAGAGCCTCAAAGAGAAACGGTTCTTTTAACCTGAAAATAAATTCCATTTTTTTTAGTTTTAAACCCGAATTCAATTAATAAGATTTATTCGCTTTCTTATCTCTTTTTTCTGCTTTTTTCTCTTTTGCCGTTTTTAAAGGCTCCTTTTTTTCTGTCTTTTTTGCGTCTTGCGATTTTGCCATGATAATCTTTTTTAATATTTATATTCAATTTTACTTAGTCAGAGACTAGTTCTATAAATCAAAAGTAAAATTACTTATTTTAATTTAATCTACTCCATATAAAACCAGCTGTACTCTTATTTTATTGTAAATTTTTTCTCCTCTTGTAAAAAAGGAAGAAATCGATCAAAAAATAATTTTTCACTCTCCAATATCGCATTCGAAAAATAAAAACACATGAATCAGGTACTCTTTGATATTGCGTTTTTACTTGCAATAGTTACCATTCGTGGTTTCAAAATCAGGCTCAACGTTTTTAGTCTGAATATCGGGACTACGCTGGATAGGAGGGATTGTCTGTTGGAGAAACTAATTTTTTATAAAAGTATTCTATACGTTTAATGAATAAAGACAATTGTTATTTGGTTAATTATTTTATCCGTTTAAAATTAATTTGAATTCTGAAATTCAAAGGGCGTAATTGCTTCTTGCAACTTAAAAACTTTGCTGAAATGGTATCGGTTTTTAAATCCGCATTTTTGAAAAGTTTCAATAATCGAATCTTTTTTCAATAATTCTTTTGATGCATTAATTCTGACCCTGGTAAGAAACTGATGAAATGTACACCCGTAAACTTCTTTAAATTTGTGCGTTACAAATGAAGAACTTCTATTAATGTATTTTGCAGCTGTTGAGAGATTTATATCTTTCGAATAATTTTCCTCAACATATTTTTTCAGATAATATTCCGGTTTTGCCCATCGAAGTTCAACCAATTTGTTTTTAAGAATATTGTCGGACATTTTCTGGAAAAGCTCTGAAATCTGTATTAATTTTTCCTTGGGAATAATCTCCATTGTCTCATAGCTTTTTCTCAGCTTTTCTATTTTACTGTGCTTCCACAAGCCACATTCCCTGGCAATAGTTTCAAAGTCATCTTCTGACCTAATCTGACCAAAATGAAGATAACCAACTAACGATTCTTCGATAAAAAGCGGCAAAAACATTTCATACAAACCATTGAAACATTTGTAAAGTAAAGGTTTTCGTTTTTCTACTGCTATTTTAAATTTCTCCCGATCGCATGCAATGCATTTCTCGTGCATCTCCTCTTGAATAATTCTGCAAAACTGCTGATAATCGCCATTATTCCCGGCAATTTCATTATCGTATTGATCGTCTCCAATGGCATATAAAAATGAAGTTCGAATGGAAAAAAGATTGGAAAGCAGATCCATTAGTTTTTTCAACTCATCAACCTCAACCAATAACTCTTCATTTTCTAAACTCATCTTCAGTCCTGTTAATTTTATATTGACCCTCTAAAAATAGGAAAATGTTGTTCTCTTTAAAAATTCACAAAGAATATAGATCATAATGCAATTAATCAGGAAAGAAAACAAGCCCTCGGGAAGCATTGAAAATGAATCAGATTTATATTGAATGATTATTTTAATGATCCATTAATTTTTGATAAGCGGCACCGTTTTATCATCAAAAGCTTTAATAACAATATCTGCTTTTGATAAATTCTGCTTTCCCTATTTGGGATTTTTAAAATATCGTTATAATAGGTGCGCTGCAATTCTACCAGATCATTTTCATTTGCCTCCAACCGGAAATATTCAATTATGTTCCGCCACATGATGTGACTGGAGATGCCAACGAATGAACTGTGAAATTCCAGTAAAACCCTGATATTAAGACGGCGAAATACTTTTCTTTCCGCTTTCATATGAAAAGGTTCACTGTCGACAAGTACCCCATCCATGTCAAATATCACGCACTTGGGCATATTTACTTTTTAAGCAATTTGTAATTCAGCCAGTATTTTTCAATGTTCTCCAGAGTTCTGCCTTTTGTCTCCGGCATTATTTTCCACCCAATCCACATAGTTGGGATGCAGAAAAGGGCAAAAATCCAGAAAGTAAAAGCGGGACCCAGATTATCAAGCGCAAGTGGAATTAACTGCCCAATCATTGATGTGCCAATCCACACGGCCATGGTTGCAATCGACATTGCCCTGCCCCGTATTCTTGTAGGATAAATTTCCGAAAGAATAACCCAAACTACAGGCCCAAGTGAAAATGCAAACGAGGCAATAAAAATTAGTATAAGACTTAAAAGTAAAATTCCTTCAGCTTTACCAACCATAAATAAAGTTCCAATAGCAATTAATGAAATAAACATTCCTAAAGTTCCGGAAAGTAAAAGTGGTTTTCTTCCGAATTTGTCGATTTTCCAAATGGCCAAAAGTGTAAATAACATATTAATAGCTCCAATTAAAACCTGGCTTCCCAAAGCATCACTCAATCCAAAACCAGCTTGTTCCATTATTCGAGGACCATAATAAATTATCGCATCGATTCCTGTAAATTGTTGCAAAACGGCTAAAGAAACTCCAAGAAACAGTGCCAGTTTAATTCCGGGATCTAAAATCAGATTTTTTGATTTTTTCTCCGTTTCCAAAGCATCCTGGATTTCATTTATTTCAAGTTCAGTTTCTTCCTCACCTGAGGCCTTTAAAAGAATTGCTTTTGCTTTGTCCACATATCCATTTATTACCAGCCAACGCGGACTTTCAGGAACGGTTAGCAACAATATAAAAAAGGTTAATGCCGGAATGGATTCCATTCCCAACATGGCACGCCAAACTTCTGTTTTAAATACTAAAGTAAGTTTATTACTGATAAAAAACTCATGCCCAACGGATTGGTTGAGCAACCACGCATTTACAAAATAGGATCCCAGAATTCCAATGGCAATAGCTAACTGATACAATGCAACCAACCTTCCACGGATTGCAGCTGGCGAAATTTCGGAAATGTACATGGGCGATAACATAGATGCGATTCCAACCCCCATTCCACCTAACATGCGGTACAAAATAAGGGTTGAAAAAGAGTTGCTAAAAGTGCAACCAAGCGCAGAAACCGTAAATAATATGGCAGCTAAAAGCAATACTTTTTTACGGCCGTATTTATCGCTGAGCCAACCTGCAAACGAAACGCCAACCACACAACCAACCAATGCAGAACTCACATACCAACCTTCCATTGCGGCATTTAAAGCAAATTGCGATCGTACCATGGATAGTGTTCCGGATACAACGGCGGTGTCGTAGCCGAATAATAGTCCGCCTAAAGAGGCGGTGATGGTAAGCCACCAAATGAATGCCAGATTTTTGTTAGTCTTCATTAAATATATGTTGCCCCGTTTGTACTAATTAATTAATCACATTAAAACTACCATTCAACCGGATATCTTCAGAAGAACTTCCAATCATTATTTCAAACTCGCCGGTTTCTACTACCCAATTCAAATTTTTATCGAGCATTTTGAGTTCTTTGTAACCCAATTCAAACGAAACTTGTTTTGATTCGCCAGGCTCAAGTTTGATTTTTTCGAATCCTTTTAACTCTTTAACCGGCCTGGCAACACTACTTATTTTATCGCGAACATACAATTGAACAACTTCACCCCCTGTCCTTTCTCCGGTATTTTTTAATTCGCAAGTAACCGTTGTTTTTCCATATTTCCTGATTGAATTTGCAGAGAAGGATAGATTACTGTATTCGAATGTAGTATAACTCAATCCAAACCCAAACTCATACAACGGTCCTGATTCTTTTAAATCGGCATAAGAATTTCCCCAACCTTCGTTCAACCAATAGCTTTTTGAAAGTTTGTAATTGTAATACACCGGTAATTGCCCTACATTTCTTGGAAATGTAACCGGAAGTTTTCCACTGGGGTTTACATCGCCAAATAAAATATCAGCAACAGCATCACCCCCTTTTTCTCCAGGATACCAGGCCTCAACAATAGCCGGAATATTTTCCGAAATCCACGGAATTGCTAGTGCCCTGCCATTAATCAAAACTACAATTGTTGGTGTGCCGGTAGCGTAAACCTTTTGAATCAATTCTTTTTGATGACCTGTCAGTTCCAGCGTTGCAACATCGTAACCTTCACCCGATGTACCTTTATTATCTTTTCGCTGCCATTCATTTTCGCCCAGTACCACAACGGCAACATCCGATTTTTTAGCGGCTTTAACAGCCTTATCTATTTCATTTAAATTATCTCCAATTACATCACATCCCCTAACATAATTTATTTTTGTACTACTCAGTTTGTTTTTTATTCCGTCGAGAACTGTAACAATGTCCTGCAAAATAACATCCGATGTATAATCGCCCAGTTGATTTAGTTCATCATCGGCATTCGGGCCAATTACGGCTATCGAACTGATATTTTTACGTAAAGGCAAAAGACTGTTTTCATTTTTTAGCAGAACAATTCCCTCACGGGCAGCATTCAATGCCAGATTTTGATTTTCTTCGGAATGCGAAACTTTCTTTGCTTTTTCAGCATCAACAAAGGGATTTTCAAACAATCCCAATTTGAATTTTTGTTCCAATACACGCCTGACCGAACGATCGATGACTTCCATCGAAACTTTTCCTTCATTTACATTTTCAATCATTTCATGAAAATAGCCC
>JABMPI010000008.1 GCA_013203755.1 Bacteroidota bacterium | reverse complement strand
GCTTAGTATTTCGGAAACTTTGGCGCCGATTACTTTGCGGATACCGATTTCTTTGGTGCGTTGTTGAGATATAAAAAGCGAAAGGGCGCTGATTCCGATAATACTGATTAAAATTCCCAGGGCTGAAAAAGTAAAAAGGATTCGGCTCAGAATTGTTTCTGCTTTATATTGTTGGGCAATTTTTTCATCCATAAAAAAGTAGCTGAATTCCTGTCCCGGGTAATGAATATTCCAAACTTCTTTTATATTATTTATTGCTGTTTTTAAATTTCCCGGGTTTATACGAACATGAATAAATCGGGATCTGTTTTGCGATTCTCCCAGCCAAAATGCAAAGTCTCCAATTTTTTCGTGTGCCGATTGGTAATTAAAATCTTTGGTAACTCCAATAAAATTTACTCGTTGTTGGTCGGATTCTAGCTCCTGAGTTAGTTGGAAAGCATTTAAAGCTTCCATACTTCCGTGTTTTTCCATCAGCCGTTTATATAAATGGTTGTTAATTACCATTCCCTCGATGGTGTCAACCGAAGGAATTATCCAATTTTCAATTAATTGAATGTTCATTGTTTTTAAGTAGTTGTAATTGGCAAAAACAAATTCAGCGGTGCCATCAATTCCAAAACCATCAAGCGGTAAGCCTTGCGCAGGATAACCAAAATGCTGGGCCGAAAATCCGACAGATGCAATGCTGCTTTGTTTTTTTAATTCGTTGGCAAAAACTGCCGCGTCTTTCGAGTTATCTTTCAGATGCAGAACCACTACATTCTCCTTGTCGAAACCCAATGATTTTTCTGAAATAAAACCGATTTGTTTGTTTACCAGAAGTGAACTTGAAATTAGAATAATAACCACGGTGACCTGTAAAACCAGCAACGATTTTAAAATAATACTACCGGAGAAGTTATTTCTTTCGGAAAGAATATCGAGGGTTGTTGTTGTTCGAAATAGAAAGAGACTTACAAAAAGTGCCGTTAATCCAAGACAAACCACAAGAACGCCAATCATACTCAGGTAAACAATAGGTTCAGAATAATAGATGTTAAAATTGACTTCAAAAAATTGATTGATGAAAGGTTTTACAATTTCAATAAACGACAACGATATTGCAATTGAAATAACACAAAAGATTAGGACTTCAACCAAAATCTGGCTGGTTAGCTGAATTTTATTTGCTCCAACCGATTTTTTCAATCCCAGTTCTTTCGACCGTTTTATTAATTTGGCAACCGTTAAATTGATAAAGTTTAACAATGAAACCAATAAAATAACCAACGAAATAATGATAAACAATTCGATATTTATTTTGCTTGAACTCTCTTTTAATTCAAAACGGAAATCAGATTTTAAATGAATATCAGCAAGAGGGACGAGATTAAAACTATAGTCTTTGGGGCCACGGGTTTGTTTCAGGTTGCTTGCGTCGTAATAAGTAAGCAGTTTTTCAGAAACTTGCTTCGGATTGGTTTCATTTCTTAATTTAAGGTAGTTGTAAACCCACTGTGTTTTTTGATCGGGTAATGCAGTGTATCGTTCGTTTAAAGCACCTTTTTGAGAAAGTAAAATGTGATAATTAAAATGCGTTTTGGGATGCGCGTTTTTAACCACTCCTCTAATTTCATACAAACCTAAATTCCGAACGTATTGCAGTGCTTCTATTTCAATAGTTTTCCCGATGGGATTCTCATTTTTAAAATATTTATTTGCAAAGTCTTCTGAAATAAATGCGGTATTTGGGGTTGATATTTCTGCCAGGCTCCCAATTTTACTTTCAACCGAAAACAGTTTAATAAAACTTGCATCAACCGACATGATATCTTTCTGTTGAAAAGACTGTTCGTTAATTTTAATAATTCCCAACTGGCAATGCGAAAATTGGGTGGCCTCTTCAATTTCAGGAATGGTAGAGGTTGCCTTGTAAATGATTCCAAGACTCCTTGCCCACGTTGTGCTTTCCCTGCCTTCCGGAATTGAAATAACACGATATATGTTTTTATAATCGGTAAAATGTTTATCGAAACTTTTTTCGTTTGCTACATAAAGGAAGAGAATTAGAAATGAAAAAATTCCAATCACTAATCCAAAAATAGTTATCCCTGAGAAACCTTTTTCTTTAAAAATTCTCCGGATTGTTAATTTTAAATTGTACCAAATCATATTAATAACATTTTCAAATTCATCCTAAAAATCAAAGTTCAATATTATTCATATCTCAATGCCTCAACTGGATTCCTCGTGGCCGCCCGCCAACTCTGCCAACTAACTGTTAGCAATGCAATTCCCAAAGCCAGCAAACCCGCCAACGCAAATATCCACCAACTCAATTCGGTTTTGTAGGCGAAGTTTTCGAGCCATTTATTCATGGCGTAGTATGCAATTGGGCAGGCTATTACAAAGGCAGTGGCTACCCATTTTATAAAGTCTTTATTTAGTAGGGTTAATATTTCAGAAACTTTGGCGCCGTTTACTTTACGGATGCCGATTTCTTTGATTTTCACGCTGGTGACATAGGAAATCAAACCAAATAATCCAAGGCATCCGATTATGATTGCAATAATTGCAAATAATTGAACTAAACGAGTTGTACGTTGCTCCTCATTATACAAACTTGCGATTTGCTCGTCAAGAAAGCTGTAATTGAAAATTACATCAGGAAAGGTTTTTTGCCATTCAGATTGTATCCTTTCAACGGCTTCCTTCAAACCCGACAGGCTTGCCGTGGCAGGATTAATTTTTACAGCCATTTCTTTATTATTCCTTGAAAAGTTGCTAAAAATTACATTCTCCATATTTTGGTGTAAAGACTGCGCATGAAAATCCTCAACGACTCCAACAATGGCAAATTCAAAATTACCTCTACCGTATTTAATTCTTTCACCCAATGCCTCATGTGGATCCATAAATCCAAGAAGTTCTGTCAACTTTCTGTTTACGACAGCATTTCCGTTATCTTTTTTGGCCGAATAATTTTCACCTGCAATAAATTTGAGCTGGAATAATTCCAGATAGTCTTCATCGGCCGTTTTTAAATTCCCATAGTACATGTTTTGTTCCAGTGTAGGGTAATTAATTGCATTATTAACTTTCCAATCTGCTAATGGGCTACGGGTGCCATAACTTACCTTTTCGATACCCGGATAATTCAGTAGGTTTGATTTTAATAATTGAAGCTTATTCGTATTCGCATCTGGTAAAGTGGATATCAGGATTGCATCCTTATTAAAACCCAAATCTTTGTTCGAAAAATAATTCATTTGCTTGTGCATAACCAAAGTACCGATTATAAGTACTAGCGAAATTGTAAATTGAATGATTACCAAGACACGCCTTGCAGTTAATGATCCTGATGAGTTTTTAAGCGAAAACGCATTTTTCAATGTTCCGGAAGGTTTAAATCCCGCCAACATTAGTGCTGGATACAAACCGGAAAGCAAACCAACTCCAAGGACTATGGCAGTTAAAAAAAATAGGGTGTTCGTGTTTTTCAGCAATTCTAAATTCAATTGATATCCGATTATATTTTCGAGGTGCACAAACATAAACTGAGCAATGAACAATCCTGCAATTGATGCAATAAACGATATGAAAACTGTTTCACTGAGAGCCTGAGAGATTAACTGATATTTTTTCACTCCTAATATCTTTCTTACACTAATTTCCTTAAATCTCTTCGTGGCTTGAACAGCTGATAAATTAATAAAATTGATGGAAGCTATGATCATTATAAACAATCCAATAAGACTTAGAAATTTTAATTTTCTGGTAGAGACTTGTCGGTTATTGTAATTTTCGCACATTCCGGAGTGTAATTCGGAAAGGGGCTGCAATACATATTTTTGATCATGAGTCGATTCTTCTCCAAAATATTTCACATCAAACGGAACAAGTTGCTTTTCAACATTGGAAACAGAAATTCCGTCGGATAAAAGCAGGTAACAATTGATAGCAGAACTGCCTTCATACCAATCTGTCCCATTTCGGAAATAGGGATTTGATGTTGTTTGATCTCTATAGTTTGCAATAATTTTAAACGGAAGATCTGAATTTCTTGGTGGATCTGAAATAATACCGCTTACACGAAATGTTGTTTTGTTATCTATAATAAAAGTATTGTTTATCGCTTTATATACCTCATTAGCTGATAAATTAAAATATTTCTGCGCCAGAGATGAGGCAATCACAGCGCTTCCCATATTCGATATCGCACTGGACGGATCTCCAGCAATGAATTCAAAATCGAAGATTTTAAAAATATTGGGTTCAGCGTAAACTAAGCCTGTGTTTTCCTGGAATTTTTCTGATGATCCATTATTTTTTACAATGGTTATCTGACCTTTTTCTGCATAATATGTCATTACAGCATCTACTCCCGGAAAATCATTCCTTATTGCCTGCCCAAGTGGATGCACTTGCCCTTCTTCATAAACTATACCTTTATTCGGAACATTAAATTCATTGATCAGTCGATAAATATTTGCTGAGTTCGCATGATAATTATCAAAACTAGTTTCGTAGCTAATAAT